>JACAEL010000053.1 GCA_013388835.1 Candidatus Thorarchaeota archaeon
ACTCGGTCCAGTGTGGACCCGAAACCCTCTCGTAGCACTTGACCTCTCCGATGAGTCGGTGTATCTCCGCCATCACCACGTCAAAGTCCTGGCTTGTCGTCAGATTCTGGTGATGTGTACAAGTCCCATGCATCACGAACGCCGGGACACCGAACGTGTTCTGGATGTCCCTGATGACTGCAGATGGGAGCGCGCTACTGCCGAGGTCTCTGAATGGACCGGGGTGAACGTACAGAACAACCCCCACCGCCGCCAGAGTGGGCCCTCTCTTGATGACGACCACCTCTATGGGGACGTCTTGGACTGTGGCTATCTTGGACATCAGCTGCTCGAAGGGACAGGGGTCTCCCACAAGGTAGTCGTATCCGAAGGACCGAAGCAGTTCCGGACCGCTTATGCCAAGGTCCCTTTCAAATGGTCTACTGACCGCGCGAAAGATGTGGTTCACTCCGATAGAACAGAGAGCAAAGGAGAGAACTGCAGACACCCACCAGAAGGGCGAGAGCGACAAGAATGAGGGCACTGAATGGACCAGAGTCAGGACTGTGACATACCAGAGCAGGGGCGGCATGAGCGTTGCAGCGGTGTTGCGTAACGGATGATGGTCGCTGAGACCAGTTGCTAGGAATGTGAAGAGGAGGAACGCGGCCACCATGCCTGCGCTCCAGAGGCGTACTTCGGTATAGGGGTTCACTGTGATAGCGGCGATGACTGTGCCGACGAGACCGATGAGTATCCATATGTAGACCCCCATCTGCACTATCCCGGTCGTCCTTCTGGCATCAAGCGGTGATCCTGGCTTCCGCACCAGTGCGTACATCAGTGCGTAGCCTACGAACACGGGCACGACGAGGAGCATGAGATAGTAGCACAAGTACGCAGGGGGGTTCAAGACCGGACCGGACAGAAGTCTCACAGCTGTCGACAACAAGGCGCCCAACGCAACTGCAAGGACAATCCTGATGACTATCCCTCTGAAGGTCGGCAGCTGCCACAGCTTCGAGTAGAGCCCAATAGTCTCCTTTACCTTCGCTTTCTCTCCCAAGGTGAGGCGCCTCTTTGAGTCTGCCTCTCACTGAAGGTCGGTCTTATCAACATATTCTTGCGTTCGGCGCGCTGTCTTCACCACCACACTTATATCGTGTTCGATATTTATCGCATTCGATATTCAAATGAGCGCTCTCAGGGTCAAGAACCCACCTGAACCGAGTATGCCGCAGCACGTTCCGCGGGGGCTGCTTCGGCTGATTGTGCTGAAGCTCCTTGAGAAGCAGGAGTTGTCCGGCACACAGATTATGGCCGCACTAGATGCGAGAAGTGGGGGGATTTGGAAGCCGAGTCCCGGTTCTGTCTATCCAGTGCTTGAGGAACTCCGCAGATGCGCCATGATTGAGAGCGCAAGCATAGATGGCCGCACAAAGACCTATCGCATCACAAAGGAAGGTCGTCTTCACCTGGAGACAATCACTGGCAAGAGAAGAGACCGACTTGCAGATGGAGCCAAGATGGGACCTGAGTTCTGGTTCTTCCTTCTGGAGCCACAAGACCGGGTGAGTCTGAGAGTGTTCCACATGCGGAACGGTGTGAGATCAATGAAAGAGGACATCCGATATCTTGGCACGACAGAGAAAGAGGTACTCCTCGGGGACCTCCGGGAGATTCGGGCGGACCTGGACTCTGTCATCGAGCTTGTGCGAAGGTGAGGCTGGCAAGTTGGGAGAAGGTAACAGTTCAGCGTCACGCTACATGTTGAGTGGCCTCATTCGGCACAAGGCGGCAATCACACTTGCCACTGTGATCACTGTAGTATCAGCGTTTCTGACCACATACCCCAGTGTGCTCTTGGGGGATGCAGTTGACGAACTCACCACGGGTAGCATTACCCCACGATTCACATTTCTTGTGTGGGTAATTGTACTTCTCGGGATAGCATACTTAGCACTGTACTTCATTGTCGGGTATGTCTGGGCCACGGTCACCCTTGGGTGGGAGAGAGATGCGCGTCAGGAGTTCTTCGAAGCGCTTCAGGACTACAGCATGACGTTTCACGACCAGGTTGACAGCAAGCGTCTGCTGTCTGTTGCCATGCAAGACATCAACTGGGTGCGGATGTCACTCAACCCTGCTCTCAGAAACCTAATGTTCAGTATGGCCTCCTTCGGTCTGACAGGGGTCCTGCTGGCAGGGGTGGACCTGACACCGGGTCTGATGGGCACACTCTCCATCCCTGCATTCATCCTTCCTTCACCATTCGGGTGGTTGTCACTCGGACCCATTCCTATACCTGTCTTCACGCTCCTGATTGTAATCGGCACTCCACTCTATCTGATACTCGCCTACAGATATGCTGACGCGGTCGAGTCTGTCAGAAGAGAGCGGTCTGAGGACATGGAGCAATTGACATCTATCTCGCAGAGCGTCTTCAGAGGCATCGAGGTGGTGCGCGCATTTGGTGCTGAGGCTCGCGAGAAAGAGAAATTCAGCACAGCAAGCAAGGAGTACCAACACAAGGCCACGAAGGAGGGAAGGCTTGCTGCCTTCTACTTGCCCTCGCTGGTCCTGACAGGAGTGACTGCTCTCGCCTTCACCTACGGCGGCTATGCGGTCATGCAGGGGACACTGACCGTAGGCACGCTGACACAGGTGTTGACACTACTTGTGGGACTGCAGGGATTCAACTTCATGCTTCCGAGAATGCTCCTGATGATTCGAGGAGGATATGTCAATGCAAAGAGGATAGTGGACCTGCTGAGTTGGCGGGACCCGATGACAGAGCCAGAAGATGAGGAGGTGGCGGTCAACTGGTCTGGCGACATTGTCTTCGACAACGTGTCATTCACCTATGAGAACGGCGGCGGCGACAAGAGCCACTACGCACTGAGGGACTTCAGTCTGAGGATTCCCGGCGGGTCACGTGTTGCATTGATAGGTGGCCCCGGTGGCGGCAAGAGCACCATTCTCAAGTTACTCATGCGTCTCTATGACCCGACGGCGGGCTCGATCACGATAGACGGGGTCGACCTGAGGCGATTCAGGACCAAGACTGTTCGAAGTAATGTTGGACTTGTGGAGCAGGACATCTTCTTGTTCAGGGACAGTGTCAAGAACAACATCGCCTTTGGTCGATCAGATGCTTCAATGGATGAGATTGTCACTGCTGCGAAGAGGGCGCAGGCACACGAGTTTATCGTAGAGCTTCCAAACCAGTATGACTCGGTGATAGGCGAGAGAGGCATGACTCTGAGTGGCGGCCAGAAACAGAGGATTGCCATAGCCCGCGCCATAGTCCAAGACCCGCGCATACTGCTTCTTGATGACTCGGTGAGTGCAGTCGATGCAAACACGGAGTATCTTCTCAGAAAGGCCCTCGATGAAGTGATGGTCAATCGAACGAGCATCACTGTCACTCAGAGACTCCGAACACTCATTGAATCGGATCTGATTGTGATTGTTGACAAGGGTCGTCTTGTTGCATCAGGCACGCACGAGGAACTCATTGGATCTTCTGAACACTACTGCAGGATATTCCAGAGACTGCCCGGAGCACAGGACATGCTGAAGCGCTCCGTTTCGCATGGAGGTGTGTGCTGATGGGATTTCGTGGACCCGGCGGTCCTCATGCACTGGCTGCCAAGAGGGAGAAGCCCAGTCGGCCTGTCAGACTCCTCTTGAGAAGGATGGTATTCTACCTCGGCCGCTTCAGGCGGATTGTTGCCATAGGCGCAACCCTGTCACTATTGTCTGCGGTCATATCAATCTTCGACCCACTCCTCCTGACATGGGGACTGACGGCAGTCTTTCCAGCGGAGGGGCAGGTGTCAAGTATGCACATGTTCGTGTTCCTCATCCTGCTGTACGTGGTCCTGAGGATCCTCACATGGCTGATGGACAGTGTCAACGTGTGGGTCTTGGCGGGCGCCCAGGCAGGATTTGTACAGGAGATACAGATGGACGTCTACAACCATCTGGTTGACGCGGACCTGTCCTATCACAAGTCCCAGCAGAGTGGCAATGTGACTTCTCGTGTTACCTCTGACACCGTGTCTCTGGGAATCGGTATTGAAGTGCTCATTGACTTCTCCAGCCAGATCCTCACGCTTGTGTCGACTGTTGCACTGCTCATAATCACATCTCCCTTCGTAACCCTCGCCACACTTGTGGTGGTCCCCGGGGTACTATTAGTGACGGTGCTCTTCGGCACAGTGGGGCAGAGGATCATGCTGGCATCGCAGAGGGCTTACGGTGAGGTGTCAGGTCAGATCGCCGAGAATCTGAGTGGAGTTCATATCGCAAAGGCGTTCAACCGCGAGTCAGAGTTGGCTTCCAGACTCTCGGAACTGAACAACAAGGCCTATCGATTTGGTTTCAAGTTCATGATGCTGATGAGCGCCATGCAGCCCATGCTGCGAGCAATCGGTCAGTTCGGTGTTGCAGCAATCCTGTTTGTGGGTGCATATCTTGTCGTTCAACCCGTGCCGGCACTGACCATACCCCAGCTGTTTCTCGGTGTGGTGCTGCTGAACCGCTTCATGTGGCCTCTCCTATCTCTATCGATGGCTGGCTCTCAGGTTCAGGCCTCACTTGCAGCCATGGACCGGGTACTGGACGTTATAGAGTCTAAGCAAGCCATACAAGACAGTCCGGATTCAGTCGAGCTCCGTGAGGACAGTGATGGGATATCCTTCGAGAACGTAACGTTCTCATACACAAAGGGGACTGAAGTGCTGAAGGACATCACTCTACATATCCGTCCCGGAGAGACCGTCGCAGTGGTCGGTGCCACCGGTGCTGGCAAGACGACATTGGCCGCCCTGATAAACAGGTTCTACGACCCCGACTCGGGTCGGATTCTCATAGGCGACCAAGACCTGCGCACAATCAGCCTTCATTCTCTCCACAGTAATGTGGCACTGATTGCTCAGGAGCCCTACCTGTTCGATGGCACGATTCTGGAGAACATCCGTTACGGGCGACCATCTGCAACTGATCAGGAGATTGTGGATCTGTGCAGGGCTATAGGAGCGCACCAGTTCATCGAAGTGCTCGCTGATGGCTACAGTTCTCGGGTCATGGAGAATGGAAAGAACCTGAGTGCTGGCCAACGACAGATGATAACCATCGCAAGGACGATGCTCGCTGACCCACGCATCCTTGTGCTTGATGAGGCGACAAGCCGGCTGGATGCGTACAGCGAAGCGTTGGTCCAAGAGGCTCAGGCCCGGTTGTTCGCTAATCGGACCACTGTTGTCATTGCTCACCGCCTTACGACCATCGCTGGCGCATCAAGAGTGTTTGTGCTTGACCATGGCCGACTAGTCGAACAGGGCACGCACGAGGAGCTGCTCGCTCTGGGTGGACTGTTCAAGACCCTCTACGATACATATTACGCGCATCAGGGAATCGAGGAGATTGACGAAGCGATGCTCAGGAGGGCTTCAGAAGAGCTGATGAAGATGGAGCCCAGTCAACTTGCCTCGGCTCCCGGGGGGCAGGCCATGACTGGTCCCGCCGAAGGTCAGAGTGGCGCTCCATGGACAGACCCGGAAGTGCTGAAGAGACTGCCACCTGCAGTAAGGGAGAGGATTCTCAGAGACCCTGAAGCAGCTCGCAAGGAGTTCGCGCAGATGATGAGAATGGGAAAGCGGCAAGGCAGAGGCACCGACTAGAAGAGCACTCTATGCTTCATCAATTCGGCTGAGGATGGTGAGCGAGAGTCCGAGAGCAAGATAGGCCTCGGCGGTCAGGCCTCTGATCATCGGATGCAGAGGGCTCACAAGCGACGAGCACCACCCGATGTTCAGTGACAGAAGTATGATCATCGCGAAGAGCATGAGTATCAGCGGGATTCGCATCTTTCCTGTTCGGAAATGCCATAGAAGTGCCGTCACAGAGCCAACGATTACTGCGAGGCACAGAGCTAGGAAGCCGCAGATGGTGGCTAGCACCGCGTCTGGCGGGGGAATGAAGAGGCTTACGAGTGTCTTGATGGTGAAGATGATCAGGCCCAGGATAGTCGCGAGGACTGCGGCAGTCGTCTTAGGCCTGCTGGCCGGCACGACTCTGTTGAAGATGAACACGTAACCAACGACCCCGATTGCCCACAGCAGCATCACTGGAACCTGAAGAAGTGCAACTGCGAACTGGAACTGCGCAGTGTCAGGCAGAGGGTACACGATGGATATGGCAGTCTCAGGGAGAGCTGCGACAGTAAGGCCGAGTGACATGACCAACCCCATGGTGTGCAGCATGTCCTCCCTTATCACGCCCTCGCGCATATAGCCGACGAGACCGGTCAACCCGACAGCAAGAGGCACAGTGGGTCCGATTGGGACCATCATGAGCGCGAATAATCCAAGGTCGACCATAGTCGAAGACAACACTGCTGCCACGAGAATGACTAACCCCATCATGACCAGTGATAGCGCGTGAAGCCACAGCCGCTTCAATGAATAGGGGGCCTCCAGTGATTCATCTCTGATAGGTCGGCGGTATTTGAGGTTTCTCGTTCTGTGTAATGTGGGTACCGCTCAAGTCCTAATCTGTTCCCACTCGACGTCATATGCGAGGTTCGGGAACTGAGTCTGGAGTTCCTCACGTGTGCCAGATATCAACGAGTTTGCCACCTTGGAGCCGACATAGGCAGAGAAACGCTTCGAGATGAACTGGAGCAGGGCCCTGAAGCCATCACTCAGTATATCTGGACTGAGTCTGCCCTTCACGCATGCCGCCGTCAGAGAGCTTCGGACCTCCACGTCGACTCGCTCCTCAAGGTCCACGAACAAGAGCCAGGGGTGTGGACCTGACAGTGCTTCCCTGGAATCGAAGAATATCCTCCGCGTGGCCTTGTAACCAATCAGGTTGGCAATCCTGTTGAGTAGACTCTGAATCACTGCACCGTAGAGTACAAGCTTGGTCTGCGACGGAGACACCCGTTCAACCGCTCGGCGTTCAGCAAGTTTGGCTATCTCTTCGAGAAACCTCTTGAGATCCGTCGTATTCACTCTCTCTGCCGCGATTGAGAGCGGGGTCTCTCCGTCCAGTTCCGGTAGGGCTCGCCTTGCTTCCTCTGGGAGCTCCTGCGCCAGACCCGGACTCACCATTAGCGATGTGGCCTGATAGATGTCATCCGGTTTGACCTGCTGGACAAGAGTGACGGCCTTCTCCCAAAGCGCCTCAGCCACAATGTTCATCGCCACTTCAAGTGGCATCTCCAGGTACTCGGCGGCTTCCGCGACAGTGCAGTTCTGAGGAATCAGCTTCAGGAATGTGCTCACCTCTTGATTTCTCACGAAGAGGTCCCAGTTCAGACAGGGCCGGATAATCGCGTCGGGGTCCACCTGATAGCGCACAAACTCCTCTATGACGTTCCGTTCGAAGCGCGTGTATACCGCAAGGTCAAGGTCCACGTACCTGAGCAGACTGAATTGCTCTTCGAATCTCTGGATGAGTCGCCTCAGCTTCTCTCGGAGATGTTCCTTCTCACTGTCGACACTAATCGCCCCCATTGTCCAGGTACCGAACTCGACCATGATGCGATAGTCACTGCCTTCGAAGGCTCTTGCAGTCGAAGGTGCCGAGTGCGCGCTCTCATCAAAGAAGGACGTCATGGCCACCAAGAATGACGAGATCAGATGCGGGTCGAACGTAGAGCCCTCGAAGTCCCGGTGGTATAGACAGACGCCAGACTCTCTCTTGATGATATACAGACTCTTGACGTCCACAGGAGGCTCCTCCGTTGAGCATGGCTGATATGTTATAATACCATATAGGCGGGACTCGTTGCCGCTTTTTTAGCTTTTCATGTGGGTACTATTCCTCATGTAGACCATTAATGTCAATCTTGTACGTCGTTCGTACAGCGTCAAGCCAGACGGGAGCTCCTCGAAGTCTTGAGGCCTCTTCCCTACTGAGTTCCTCGTGTCTCACTAGTGTCATGTCCTCAGGGAGGATTCCGCTCACTCCCATGGGGTCCTCAATGACTACAGTGAACGACAGTCTGCCGTCTATGGCTGCGTCTATCAGTGTCAGCAGCTCTCGTGCTCGCGCCTGTTGGTCTTCGGTCTCAGCAAACTGCAATGCACTCTCAACAACAGGCCTCGTCCGATACAGCAGCCCCTCAACGTTGGATATGAACGACTCCGCCCCCGGTCCGGGTTCAATGTCAATCCCGAAGTCAGGGAATCTGATGGTCCCGGAACTTGAACGCACAACTCGTATGTTCAGCATCTCCGGGCTTGTGACTCTGAGAGTCCACCGAGATGGGGGACGCTCCTCTGTGGAGAAGATGTCGTCGTGTGAGAAGCCGCACTTCGAGCAGCGGATTGTGAACATGGCCAGTTCGTTGAAGTAGGGCACGCTATAGAGCATCGACCGGACAGTCAGACCTGGTGCGTTGCAGACTGGACAGATGACATCGCCATCCCCTGACATATGATCTCATTGAGTTCAGTCCTTATAGTGCTAATCATATGATTGTGTCTTCCGATAGGTCCAGCAGTCGTTGTGACCTGTGAGTCACTCTTGCTCTTCAGCGTAAGGGTTAAAACATCAAGGACGACACGACACGGCAATAGTGGGCCGGTAGATTAGCCCGGCAGATCGCATGGCTTGCATCCATGAGGCCGCGCGTTCAAATCGCGCCCGGTCCACCACCATTCTCTTCTGCTTCTCTGAACTTGACCATGTGGGAAGCCTCACTCGATTGACAGTCCTTGCACTTCCCGCGGACACTGGATGAGCGTTCTCGTAGACCATCTGACTCGCGATGAATGGTTGGTGGAGAGGGGACACCGTCATGCTGTGCCACACTGGTATACATGACGATGAGTGCGGCTTCAAGTCTTGGGCTGAATCCCGTGACACGCGCACATGGAGTTGAGAAAGCGCGGTGATAAGATGAGGGGGAAGTTGGGGCACAGTGATTGCCCATCTTCCCCGGATACTGCTGTTCAGAAAAGGAAAACTAGGAATGTACGTCTAGCGCGGAGGCGGTGGGGGAGGGACGTCATCTTGACGGGTGTCCACTTTGGTCAACACAGAGTCCCGCTTCTTCTTCGTGAACACGAATCCAAGTATTACGAAGACCAGCCCGACTACTGCCACAACTGCTCCTACCAGAAGAGTGTTCCCACCAAAAGGTGTGTAGCCCACATTTGGCATGAGGGCTATGACAGCGCCCGCAATGACCAAGAGTGCGCCAAGGCAGACAGGACCGGACCTGACATACTCGCGCCATGTGAGGTAACTCATTTCGTTTTCTCCTTCTCGAGACTAGTCCACGCGGTCTCGTTCTAACACATCAGGTTGAAAGCTTGATTTAAGATTGTCGCCGATGACTGACCGGTGGCTTGCCCAGCGTTTCGTGCTGCAGCTCACTGTTGAGTCTATCAACTGAAAGCATGGTGGGACCGCGTGTAGACGGTGACTGTGGCTCGTGTACCGACCTGATGCTCTAGAGCGATACTGTGACTATGCACCCAGTCGACGACGTGTTGATTGACACCTTCAGACCGATCATACTGCTCAGCTTTGCTGCAAGCATCTCGTGGAAGGCACAAGGGTATCCCTTCGGAGTCTTGGAACCCGCCGGGTCAAGTCTCCTCGAACTTGCGAGCAGCTCACACGCACCAGTCTCGATAGTGAGTCTTTCACTCCCTGTCTTCAAGACCTGACTGTCCTTCGAGCAACTCTGTATGTGGGCTCCGAACCGATAGAGTACTTCCTCAGAGCTGGCGTTCTGCGCCCACATCGATATGAGATCGTCTGCAAGTCTGTCAAACATGAGTTGTAGGTGTCCCTCTGGCAAGGTCGCTCCATAGCATGCCATCTGATGGCTGAGTGCTCCCCTCGCCTCTGCAGAGCTCAGCCATAGGTCTTTCAGGGACAGCTGAGGCATCTGGGGGACTGCACCCAATCGAGCTAGGGCTGGAATCGCCCCATGGTCCTCTGTTTGTGCAGACAATGGAGCCGTGCTTGTGTGTGCGCGGTCGGCCGAGGAGGTGGGCGCAGTCTGTTGCTCCTCTCCCTCACGCAGGAGGTCCGGAATCTCGTAGTTCGGACAGAGACCGGACTGCTGATACTGTCTGGCGAACTGCATGAGCCTGCCAGCACACATTGCAACTGCATGACGGCTCAGTCCCTCAATCCTTGCATGTCCGAATATGACTCCGACCATGTTGTCGAGATCCAAGTCGTTGATTGTCTTCTCCGCAAGTATCTTCTTTCCCCTTACGACTCGCACGGCCCACTTGTTATCCATTACTCCTGCTTGAGCTCCATAGCTGGTGTTGGTAATGCCGACAAGGGGGGATATGGGATAGAATCCACTCATCGCGTTCGGCCTCTGGGAACTTGGTCATACCCATTGGCCCTCAAAAGACTATCTCTTTCGGATTCGGTGAGTCCCCACAGAGCCGCTGCCTGTTACAGGGCCATGGAGTCACATATGGCGGAGAGAAGGTGATGTGACTCTACTACGGCAAGAGAACAGGAAAACAGGATGGAAGCGGAGGGGCTGGTCATGCACCTCCGTTTCCAGTCGATTGTCAGACGTAGCCCGGAAGCACAGTCTGCTCCTTCGGAGTGCGCCTGTAGACGCGCTCGGCCTGCTCTTCGAACGCCTTGAGGGACTCGGGAGTCATTGTGGGTCGTGTCTCTTTCATGGCTGCTTCAAAGTCCTTCATCTCAACAGGTCGAGACTTCCACTCCCCTCGGACTGCTGTCATGGCTGCCTCTCGACATAGCCCCTCGATGTCCGCACCCGAGTAACCCTCCGTCATCTTTGCAAGGGTCTCCAAGTCGACGCTCTTCCCGAGCGGCATCCTCCGAGTGTGAACCTTGAGTATCTCGAGGCGAGCTGCAGCATCCGGTGGTGGTACGAACAGGACTGAGTCGAATCGACCTGGACGCAGAGCTGCGGGGTCGATGATGTCTGCCCGGTTCGTGGCACCAATCACCAAGACATTGTTGAGTGACTGCATTCCGTCAAGCTCTGCGAGGAACTGATTCACAATCCTCTTGGTGACCCCTGTATCGTCCTGCACACTGCGTGAGCTCAGAATCGCGTCTATCTCATCGAAGAAGATGATGCATGGTGCTGTCTGTCGGGCCTTCTTGAATATCTCTCGGACCGCCTTCTCTGACTCCCCGACGTACTTGTTGAATATCTCCGGCCCACGTATAGAGATGAAGTTCGCTTCGCTCTCTGTAGCGACCGCCTTGGCTAGTAGTGTCTTGCCTGTGCCGGGAGGTCCAAACAACAGAATCCCTCGCGGAGTCCGTATGCCCATCTCTTCGAAGACCTCGGGGTGCTTCAGTGGTGCTTCCACAGCCTCTCGTATCTGACGCTTGACCTTATCGAGACCACCAACATCATCCCAGTGGACATTGGGCTTCTCGACCAAGACCTCTCGAAGAGCTGACGGGCTGATTTCAGAGAGTGCGTTCTCAAAGTCCGCTTGCGTCACATATAGGTTCTGAAGTACCTCGGTTGGAATGTCCCCGGTCTTCGGGTCCACATGAGGTAGCGCCCGTCGAAGTGCATGCATGGCTGCCTCTCGTGCCAGGGCAGCGAGGTCCGCTCCGACAAAGCCATGGGTCGTCGCTGCGAGTTTCTCAAGGTCCAACCCCTCTTCCAGTGGCATGGCACGAGTGTGGATCTGCAGTATCTCAAGTCGTCCCTTCTTGTCCGGGACACCTATCTCTATCTCACGATCGAAGCGTCCGGGTCTCCTGAGCGCCTCGTCGATGTCGTCAACACGGTTCGTGGCACCAATCACTATGACCTGCCCTCTGGCACTCAAGCCGTCCATGAGGGACAGGAGCTGTGCCACGACTCGGCGCTCAACCTCACCTGTCACTTCAGCTCTCTTCGGAGCTATGCTGTCAATCTCGTCGATGAATATGATGCTCGGTGCGTTCTTCTCCGCCTCTACGAACAGCTCCCTGAGCTTCTGCTCTGACTCGCCGTAGAACTTGGACATTATCTCCGGTCCGTTTATCGACCTGAAGCTCGCACCGGACTCGTTGGCCACCGCTTTGGCTATGAGAGTCTTGCCAGTGCCGGGCGGTCCGTGTAGCAACACTCCCTTGGGAGGCGTGATGCCCAGCCGCTTGAATAGCTCTGGTGACTTCATGGGCAGCTCTACCATCTCGCGTATCTTCTGCAGCTCCTTTCCGAGGCCGCCAATGTCCTCGTATGTGACATCAGGAATCGCAGTCTCCTCCGGCGCTGCGGGCTTGGTAAGGACTTCCACGACTGTCCCGGGTCCGACCCTCACGTGCTTGCCGGGAGCGACCTGATTTGCTGTGAGCTGCAGTCCCTGTCCGATAGAGGCAATCAGTATTATGTCGCCTCTCGTAATTGGCTTGTTGATCAGCTGTTGCTTGATGTACTCGCCAAACCCCTCTTGGAACCGTATGGGCTGGTTCGGCGCAAGGACGACACGAGTGGCCTCCGGTACCGTGACAGGACTTATCTCTACCATCTCGCCCAGCTTTACGCCTGCGTTGGTTCTTATCAGCCCGTCCATCCTTATCATGTCGATGACCTCGTCCTCCTTCAGGCTTGGCCAGCAGACAGCAACCGTTTCCTTCGTGCCTCGAAGCAGGACGTAGTCACCTGACCTGACTCCCAGAACATTCCTTGACTCGGTGTTCAGTCTCACAATGCCCCTTCCCTGGTCCTTGGGCATCGCAGCCGCGACCTGTAGTTTCAGTGTCTTCTCTGTCAAAGCTGATCTGTCCTCCTCCACTGTCTTACTTCAGTTGTATCTCGACTTCGTCATCGGTGTCGTTGTCACCCCTCACCAGGATGACCTCGAACACCCCGTTCCTCAGTGATGCACTTGACTTCTCTCTGTCGACTGCGAACGGGAGGTCGATCCATGCGCTGTCCAGTCCCTTTGCTTCCAATCGCGCTCGTTTCTTCCGGACGACTACCCTTGGCTTCGCGTCCGCCGCCAGACCGCCCACTATCAGTATGACACGGTCCTCCAAATCAATCCTCTCGACTGCAGTCGGGTCACGACTTGTCTCCATTGTCGTGTCCTCATACCCAGTATCGGGTGTCGTCAAGAGGTATCTGTCAAATGCCTCTATGTCGTTCCTCATGAGTCCGAGGATCTTCTCGAACGTGCTACGGAAGAAACTGTCAAAGTCGTCGTCTATCACTGTTGAAACCTCCCGTGGTGAAGCCCCGGGCGACTGATGCCGCCGTGAGAGTCATGCGGGGCTTCTGTACGTGCATTTCACATGGGTCCACTAGGGACCATTTGTTGCATTAGTGCTTACAGCTCATCACTATATAACCTTTACGAAGAGTGCGACTCTGTTGCACGTGTGGCTTCGGCCCGTCGCTTCGGGACTGATTCTGGCACATGTGGTAGGTGTGGCATACCTGTCTGAATCAGGCACCGTGATGCTCCTCTTCATGGTCCTAGCTCCTTCTCCTACACCAAGAGCGGCAAAGACTTCTCCTACGAGCCATTCTCTGTTGCAGGGTGGCAATCACTTACTGGTGCCCCACAACTTCACAATGAGTGTTGTGGCGAAAACAAGCCGTCACTCTGCGTCGGGGTTCTCTCTCTTGAGGATGTCACGTGCGACAATGACTCCGGAGACCGAGGCCTGCATCAGGCCGCGAGTTATGCCAGCTCCGTCGCCGGCTGCGTAGAGGTTGTGGATTTCGGTCTCAAGGTTCTTGTTCAGTTTGAGTCTTGAGGAGTAGAACTTGACCTCTATGCCGTACAGGAGAGTTCCGACATCAGCCACACCCGGCATGAGTCGGTCGAGGGCATCAAGCATCTCGAGGATTGAGCTGAGATGTCTGTGCGGGAGGGCAAAGCTAAGGTCTCCGGGACTGGCACTTGGAAGTGTGGGTCTGATTGGGCAGCGACTGATCCTATCTGCGGTGCTCCGTTTCCCTCTCTTCAAGTCCACGAGTCTCTGCACAATCACGCCCTCGCCGAGCATGTTCGCAAGGCGGGCGACATGCTGACCGTAGAAGATGGGGTGTTGGAATGGAGCAGTGAATCGGGATGAGACGAGCAGAGCAAAGTTCGAGTTGGGTGTCTTCATGTGAGCGAATGACTGTCCATTGACCGTGAGTATCTCGTCATAGTACTCGGTTGTGACCACTCCTCCGGGGTTGAAGCAGAAGAGTCGCACCTTGTCGTCGAACTGCTTGGAGTAGTACACGAGCTTCGGTTCGTACAGGTCCTCTGCTATCTCCTCCATGACTGCGGCAGGGACCTCGACTCGAACACCGATGTCAACGTAGTTGTTTTCCCTGTTGAGCGAGAGCCGTTCTCCCTGTACAGCGAGCCATTCATTGCCGACCCTGCCTGGTGCAGCGACAACATACTTGGCCTTCAGGAACTCGCCATCGCTGGTCTCAACTCCTTGGACTGCGTGTCCGTTGACACGGATGTCCCTCGCCTCAGTCTCGAAGAGGACCGTTCCGTGTGCTGCGACCTCCTCATACATTCGACCCATGACCTCAATGCACCCCTCGCGACCCATGTGGCGTACACGTTGTGGGATGAGTTCCATTCCCACCCGGGCCGCACGTCGTGACCAGAGGTCTATCTTGTCGCCATCAGCTCCATACAGCTTCTCAGGAGCTCCGTAGGACCTGTATATCCCGTCGACATACTCGATCATGTTCATGAGCTCTTGGTCGCCAAGTAACTCATCGAGCCATCCACCCACTCTCGTTGCTATGGTGAGCTTCCCGTCTGAGAACGCTCCTGCACCGCCCCAGCCGGCGAGTATGCGACACGGGCTGCATTTGCTACACCCCCTCGATGCGATGGAGTTGGGGCATTGGCGCTTGTCAATGGGCCTTCCCTTCTCAATGAGTACGAAACGCAGGTCCGGCCTGTTCTTCAGCAGTTCAAGAGCACAGAAGATACCAGCCGGGCCACTGCCAACGATTGCAACGTCGTACTCCAACTGTTACACATCCTGGCCTCGCAGAACAATGGCGGCTTCTTGAGGTGTTCTCTTAAGGCTTTGCCCTCCAGTTCTGTTGTGTGTCGTGTGGTCAGTCAACCATCAGGACGCCAGCGCTGGCAACAGGCGCGCCCGAATTCTCGAGTCCGAACAGTATTGTCTGACAGTCCTGTCTGATGTGCCGCTGGGTTTCAGACCGGGTGCAATGGCCTTCTAGAGTGACTAGTGATTCTGCCTTACCTGTCTCCGTCCTGCTGGATTGCTGACCGTGCTTCAGCGTGATGCCCTGTGTCCCCTACAGA
Organism: Candidatus Thorarchaeota archaeon; assembly: GCA_013388835.1. Taxonomy (NCBI): domain Archaea; kingdom Promethearchaeati; phylum Candidatus Thorarchaeota; species Candidatus Thorarchaeota archaeon. Next base: position 15,255 of record JACAEL010000053.1, read on the forward strand.
TAGGGATATCTACATATGGCTGTCCAATCGTGGTAATACGTGATTCTGAGGAGTTGCAATGACAGTCTGCTCTCTGTGTGGAAAGGATGACTTGGGTTTCAACTGCCCGTACTGCAACAATGTCTACTGCTCAGAACACAGACTACCCGAGTCGCACGGATGCGCAGGGCTGCACCTAGTCCGAGAAGAGGCACGAAAGAAGACTGCGAGCTCCCTCTACAGTGACGCGGATGCCGCCTCCGACATTGTACCCACCCGAGTAAGGAAACCCATTCGTGCACCGAGGACCCGACCGAGACGATTCTCACAGACCGAGGTGCGTGACCTCTCTATCTCCTTGGTGCTTGTGGCTCTGGTCGCCATCTCGGTGATGGGACAGGTCCCAATCGGTGTGATCAACGGCTTCATCCTTCTCGCTTACTTCGCCTCTGTTGGCCTGCTCTGGATCCCGCTGGCGATAGTGGCAGTCTTCCTGCTCTCATTCATTGCTCATGAGCTCGCTCATAAGTTTGCAGCGCAACACTACGGGATGTGGAGCGAGTTCAGGATGACCCCTCAGGGATACTACCTCTCGCTCTTGGCGATACTGACTGCTTTCCCCATCTTTGGAACCGGGGCGGTCATGACCGGAGGTGCCGGAGACCGTGACCAGTACGCGAAGTCCACGCTAGCAGGACCACTGACGAACCTGTTGATTGCCGTAGCGATGATATCACTCGGGTTGGTTCTGGGACTCGCATCAGGCGTGCCATTCGGTGTGCTGCTGATTCTTCGTTACGCTGCTCAGCTGAACAGTTTCATTGGACTGTTCAACATGATTCCATTCCCTCCATTTGATGGCGGGACCGTGCTGAGGTGGAACAAGAGCACATGGATTGTCTTGGTTGTTTCGCTTCTCATCGCCATCGTGTTGTCCTATATGCTTCTTCCTCTGTCCTGAGCCTCTCTTGGCGGCGTGAGATGAAAGGGATATAAAGCAGAGTCTACGCTAGACGAGTAGAGGAGAGATTCAATGTCGGACACGAGACACTCGTACCTCAATTCCATTGACGGTCTGAAGACAGAGATGATGCGGCTCTACGACAAGGTGGAACAGCTGGAGCTGGAGTCGGAGGATCTTAGAGCCTCAAGGAGACAGGCCGAGGAGAAAGCATGGGCGGCCGAAGAGGCGGTCAAGAAACTGAACCTTGAGATTGAAAGAAAGAAGCAGGAGCTGCAAGACGCACTGACAGAGCTGAAGTCGACCCAGGCGAAGTTGACAGAGGCACAGAAACGAGCAGCGGACATCGAGGCCAGTCGCGACGGAGCACTGGCAGAGCTAAGACGAGAACGGGACGAGCTCAAGAAAGAGATGGATGAGATAACGTCCAAGTTGGACCGAGTGTCCGAGCTGTATCGGGAGGCGTCCGCTGAAAAGGCCAAGCTACAGGAGAAAGTGGACGTGAGCGACCTCCTTGGAATCTACATCATACTAATCGAGAAGATCTTTGGAGGAAAGCCGCACGCACGTGTGCTCTACACACTTCATAACACCAAGACAGCCATCACAAGGAAGAACCTGGAAGCGAGTACAGGAATAATCCCCACAGCAATCCTGAAGGCAATCCATGACCTCAGAAATGCGGACCTCATATCTTTCGATGAGGAGACCCAAGAGGTCAAGCTGATAAAGGACATACTGTAGAGGCTGAGCAACCACCCTGCATGAGAAGAGGAAGACCGTGTCCAAGAAGATGAGGTATGACCCTGAGCTAGCGAAGTTCGTCAGCAGACATAATCTGTCTGAGAAGATGCGCAACATCATTGCGACACTGGGGAATGATGCTCAGGCCGTGCTGGACTGGGCGGCCGGAGAGGCGAGGTCGCTCAGTGGAGTGGGTCCTGGAGAAAAGGGTGGCAGCCTTGGAAAGGTCATGTTCGAGCTCGTGGCCCGCGAGGCCTCCATTCGTCTTGTGATTGCGAACGACGCAAAGGGAAGAATCACCACAAGGGATGAAGTGAAGCGTAAGATGGGCTACCGTGTGGAGATGCCAGTCCTCTATCATGAGGCAGGCATCAGACATCCCCAGGAGGCGAGGAACCTCCGGCACAATATCTTCCACGAGTCATTCATGGCGCTCGTGAATAAGCTGTTTCCGGACGTCTCCACCTCAATTCCGACCACCGGGAAAGGTCTGACTCCCGACCTGATCATGACTCACAAGTCGCCGGACTGGCAGATGGCGGTGGAGTACAAGGCCTACAGGTCTCTTACGCTTCTCTCCGAGTCTGAAATACTGAAGGGAATGCGCTATCAGACCGAGTGGGGAACGGCATGGCTCATTACGACCTCCACAAAGAGCGTCAGGGATGTCTACGGAAACACTCTGAGGTCTGAAGAGCTTGTGGACAAGGGTGTGGAGCGTCTGCGAAGAATTGCCAAGCGACGGACCTACACGAACGAACAACGTGAGAACAGAGGGATAGCAAAGAAGGGCATCGCACATCTGGAGAAGCATGGTGGTGAGTCGCTGTCATGCCGACTCACACAGACCCCGGCACTGGTTCAGTCGTGCGTGGCTGGAAAGCCCCTTAGAGGACTGGCCATCAGCACAGGATTCGAGATAGTGGGACTGCTTCGAGAAAACGGACTCGAAGACGCTGCAGAGGACATGCTCAAGGTAATGAAACTGCCTACTGAAACACTGTCGGGTGGCAAGGTCACATCCGTCAGACTCATAGGCTCTGACCAATGAGTCCGCGATTTGCCAAGATTTATCTGTGCAGAAGGGCCCCTTGGTACTGTTATCAAGCAAGAAAGCATACTGACAGGGTGATTTCATTGGAAGAGCTGCGGGCCGTTGACGATGTGCCCTACATGATGAGGGAGCTCCTACGTGACCTTGCCAAGAGGTCGCCGATACTGGGGGCAACCATTGTCAGCATGGAGGGACTGCCACTCTTCAGTTACCTGAATACCGGCTCTGATGAGGCGGCCATTGCTGTGTTGGTTTCAAGTGCATACTCTGCGGGCCTTCAGACAGTCAAGGAACTCAAGCAGGGTCACCTGAAGTCTGTGATAATCGAAGGCGATGCCGGTACCACACTCATCCTCGCGATAAGCGAGAGTCATCTTCTGACTGTGATTGCCCCGGAGAATGCAAAGCTCGGTCTCGTATTCAATGATGCTAAGCAGGTTGGACGAAGAGCCGCCAGACTGCTTCAGGACATGGAGCCCATATGAAAGACCCCTTCTCTCAACACCCATGCTGGCGAGGTCCAAGCCCAGAGACCGTGGAGAGAATTCATCTCCCTGTTGCACGGTCATGCAACGTGAAGTGCTCCTACTGCAATGGGCTCGGCACACGCGCTTCTCACTCGAGAATGCCCGGCTATTCCGCAGGCACGATGAGTGTGGACGAGGCTGTCCGTGTGTTCCGCGATGTGAGAGCAGCCCGTCCCAAGTTGCGGATCGCCGCGGTCTCCGGCCCGGGCGACCCCCTTGCAAGCATGGACTCCCTGGCTCTCTTTCAGCAGATTCGCATGCTCGACCCCGAAATTGACCTGTGCCTGTGCACCAATGGACTGGGTCTCGGAGACTCAGCTGCAGCTCTGTATCGACTCGGGGTTTCAACACTTTCCGTGTCAATGAGCGCATTGAGCGAGGAGACCGCTGCTAGAGTCTATGAGTGGGCAGTGCTTGGCGGCCTGTGCATGTCCGGACCAGAGATGGGTCGCAGAGTCATCCAGATGCAGTTGCAAGGGATTGAGGAGGCCGTAAGGCGGGGTATTCATGTCAAGGTCAACAGCATTGTCTTGCCAGGAGTGAACGAACACGAGCTCCCGGATTTGGCATCGGTTCTCAAAGATCATGGTGTCGAACTCCACAATATAGTCCCACTGGTACCTGGTGGGACCATGAGCCACTGCAGGCCTCCGACGAGTGAGCAGGTTGAGTCGGTTCGTAGGATGGCCTCTCGATATATCCGACAGTTCAGACAATGTGCACAGTGCAGAAGCGACGTTGTGGGAGTCCCCGGCTGTGATACCTCACTTCTCTGATTCAAAAGACCACTCTCAGGCCGCCGCACTCCACCAGCTTGTTGATGAGAAACAGCAGTGCATCGTGGTCGTAGGGCAGACTGTGAACGACCTCCTTGACATTCCTACTGCCGTCAAAGAACTTGATCAGGTCGTCCACTGGTCGACCGTACTGATCCCTGAGCCTTGCCACACTAGATGACGATGTGTCATCGGTGACAAGCACGTCCTTCTCGTCAAGTCGTTTTCTGAAATCGACAGCACCGTAGTGCTTCATCAACGACAGGAGTGCCTTGACCTCTTCGTCACGCAGCTCAATCAGGTCAAGAATCTCGGCCACGCTTCTCTTCCCGTTGATGAATGCCTCGAGCTTCTCAAGTTTCCTGTCAATCTCTCCCACTCTAAATGGGATGGGCTTTCCAGCCTTTCGCACAGGGATCAGATTCGGCTGGATATTGCCATAAGGAAACTCGACTATCACGTTCAGTGCGAACTCGCGGAATCTTCGGATGTCGCCTTCGAAGTTCTTGAGTTTCTCTCCGTGCTCGGTCTCTACCTGGCTGAGTATTCTCTTCAGCTTCTCTCTATACGGTGTCTCGTCCGGGACCGGGTCCACAACCAGAAGCACCAAGACGGTCTCGCCCACCTCAATCAAGATGTCATATGCCGCCTTGCTGATCGTCCGGATCGGAGCCTTAGCGAAGATTATCACTGCTGTGACGAACCCAGCGATGAGGTCGGGGTCGACTGACATCTCTGCGTAGGGAATGCTCAGTATTGACTCCCCTCCCTCGAGGCGGATGAGGGAAACATATCGCACCTTGGAGACGTCGTACATCATTTGCCCACCGCCTCCGAGTTGTCCTTGAATCCCAAGATGCGTGCATCGAGGAGCCTCTGGGCCACAGTCCTCACGGCCTCAGGGGAGAGGTGGACTGCCTCGCAGACCTCCTTGAAAGTGCGCACACCGTCAATTGCATCCATTAGAGTCAATAGCTGGTCACCGTACGTCGCCTTTAGTATCTCGGGGGGGTCGTTCAGTCTAGTAAGCACTGAGTCGTCAGATATCCGTCGTGTGAGCTGAATCCATCCAAAGCGATCAAGCATTGAGAATACTGCCATTGTCTCAGCCATTGGAAGCCCTGATGCTGTTGCTATCTCGGCAAGAGTCCGTTTGCCATTGATGAAGCTTACGATTGTATGCAATTTGCGGTCCGTCTCACCAACGCTCCATGGGATGACGGTCCGTTCGTTGCTTCCTGTTGCATTGCCTGCGGTGAGTCTTGGCACAAGGCTGGGCTCCAGTATCCGGTATGGAAAGACCGACAGCACTTGAAGGGCGAACTGGCGAAATGGCCTGATATCGCCTCTCCAGTTCTGAAGGCTGGCAATGTGCATCCTCTCGAACTCGTTGACAATCTCCCTCAGTGAGTTGCGATAGAGGTCCTCGTCATCCACTCGGTCCACAATGAGAAAGCCAACGACGTGCTCTCCCTCCTCTATCATCACAACATAGCCCTCTTTGACAAAGGTCTTGATGTGTTTCCCCTCATATACCACGATTGCCAGTGCGAAGCTGGCAAGAAGGTCCGGGTCGACACTCATCTCATGGTACGGGATGCTCAGGATTGGCTCGCCTCCTTCAATCCTGACCAGCGATACGTATCGGACCTTTGTCGGGTCCAAGCGTGAACTTGCCACTATTTCTACCCCTCCTCAGACAGACTCTTGGCCGCGACAAGTCACAGATACTCGCTTAGTGCAGCTTGGTCATTCATCTCTATGTTGTACCTCTCCTCAAGCGTGTAGCCGACGAAGCTCTTGAGGTTTGCAACTCTGAAAGTTGTCTGTTGCCTCACTACAAGGAGTGGGCCTTTTAGCCCCACCACCTCGCCTAGGAGCACGAGTCCTTCAGGGGGAATCTTGCTCTTTAAGAGTTGTGCTGGTGAGTCCAGACTCTGCAGACGATAGAACGATGATAGTTCCGTGACGGGCGGGGGCCATTCCTCAACTGTCACTCCGTCGGCGGTCAGGTACGTCTCAACGAACCCAGGTTTCAAGACGCGTGAGACGTTCTGTTGCGCTCTGGTGTAGTCGATGGTCCTGTCCAAGACTCCGGTCTTCCTCTCTGCTCTCACTGCCTTTGCGAAGTCTCTTGACCTGCTAATCCTGTCCTCGATGCGTCGTGCCAGTCTTCCACCTTGAATCTTGGCAAGTTTCACGCCGAAGTCAGCTCCCTGCTCCAACCACCTGACCATCATCCTTCCGTAGGTTGACACCCCGACCTTGATGAGGTCTTCTCCAAACACGGTCAGATAGAGCACATAAGCAGCCTTTGAGCAGTCCAATGCTCTCTCTTCACTGGCTTGGCACACACTCCCCGTGCATCGGATACAGGCGTTCATCTCGTCCAGCGCCTTGCACGGTCCGCACTGAGTGAACGACGGGCGCACCATGCTTCTCTCTGGGCATCGTGTCATTGTGCCCTTGAGTCCCCGCGTCCCGATGCACTTTCGTGGCCCTCTGATGAGCCACGATATCTGCCTTCCCGTGTCCAGCGGTACGAACAGCTCTGTGTCGCTCCCGTCAGGCCAGACGGTGAGACCCGACTCATAGTTGTGAGGCTGAGAGGTCTCACGCCACTTGACGTCGATTATCTGCGTGGTGATACACCTCTAGAAGATCAGATGCCGTCCCTGTCCCATCCACTTGACGCCGCGGATGTTCAGGTCAGAGTCACACCGGGGACAACGCCCCTGTGGATTCAGATTATTCCTCTTCAGATAGACCGAGAATCGCTCGACGGCCTTGTATCCACACTCTGGACAGTATGTGTTCTCGGTGTCCATGCCGGGGATGTTCCCCGAGTAGACATAGGTAAGTCCCGCGCCCTTCGCCTCCATGATATGCCGTTCGAGAGTAGATGTGGGAGTTCGTGGCAGGTCCGTCATTTTGTACATGGGTGAGAACGCGGTGAGATGAAGTGGGGTTTCCGGACCAAGGTGTTCGACAATCCATGTGGCAAGCGCCCTTGTGTCTTCCGTCCTGTCTCCCACCTCTGGTATTATTAGATTCGTCAGCTCAATGAACACCCCGTGGTCTCTGTATTCTTCCAGTGCTCTGTAGATTGGCTCCACCTTTGGGACGCCCATGTATCTCTTGTAGAACTCCTTGTTGCCTGAACCCTTGAAGTCCACAGTCACTGCATCGAGGTGGGGCGATATGTATTCCACGCCCTCTGGTGTGATGTATCCATTGGTGACGAACGTATTGTACAGCCCATCTCTGTGTGCAATCACTGCGGTGTCGTGTGCCAGTTCCATGAAGATTGTGGGCTCTGTGTACGTATAGCTTATGCCTTGGCAGTCGTAACGTTGTGCCAGATGCACTATCTCTTCCGGGGAGATTCTCTGACCGACTGGTGATTCTCGCTGCGAGGAGTGGTAGTTGAGACAGAACTGACAACGGAAGTTGCATGAGGATGTGCTGATGGAGAACGCAGAGGAACCGGGAGCAAAGTGAAACAGCGGTTTCTTCTCTATGGGGTCTGCTGCCATTCCATCCACCAGTCCATAGACAGTAGTGTAGAGGGCTCCATTCTCAACCACTCTGACTCGGCAGAGACCCTATTCGCCTTCTCTCACGACGCACCTTCTTGCACACAGGTCACACCGGACCCCGCCTCTGATGCTCTTCCACAAGACTGCCTCTTTCATTGTTTCACCCATCGCATCGCTTTCTTATGCGGTTTCTGCTTTGGACTCTATACTGTCATACCCATCAGACAGTGTTAAATGCACTTGCGACTCCAAGACCTTGGGTCTAGTCGATTGACTGGTTCGAAAGAGCTAGAGAAGCTAGGTGTTCTGTTCGGTATGGTCACAGACCGAAGCAGGTCGTTCCTTGAACGATGCTCAGAGACTAGGGTCTGTGCTGCTTTCGACCCGATTCGTGCCACGAACGAGTATCGCGACATCGCTCTCAGCACCATAGACTCTGACCTTGAGGCCCTCCGGGAAGTCCAGTCACTGTCGGGTCCCCTTGGCGAGGTACGAGCTGCACTTGGATCCGGTCCTAACGATGAGCGGTACATACTCGCCCTCAGCTCTCTGAGAGAGACATTCCTGAAGGATGTGCTCAGACCTGCTGTCAGGGACTTCCTGAAGGGTGCAGCTGGTCCAGACGATCGGCTGGAGTCACTCTACCTGAGTCAGCTCAAGATTGACTCACTGCTAGAGACTGCCCGTTTTCTGAGACGTATTCAGAAGAAGTGACGGGACCGCCCTGAATGTATACTACTCGACCGGTTTCTGTCTGGTGAGGACTAGCGTCTCGCCGTCCACCACTCTGGCAATCCCCAGCCGTTCAAAGTCTTCTGCCCACTTGAGTATCTGGCCCGGCGAGATTCCAAGCGACCGTCCTATCTCTCGGACTGACAGCTGTCCTGCCTCTTCAACCATCAGAAATGCCTTGGTCTTCTCCGTGCTCTCCATCAGGGCCATGTAGTCCTCGACGGTCTTCTCGGCATATGCCAAGCGAGCCTTGAGTGACTCGAAGTCACGGGTCATTCTCTCAAGGACCGCAGTTGCTCTTTCAAGCTCTACACGAGTCCGTTCATGCTCCCGAGCCATGTCGCCCGACTCGTATGAGCGTATTCGGGCCTTGAGCTCGTCTATCTCTCCAAGTCGTCTTGAGCTCTCCTCTCTCTCCTGCTCTAGGCGAGATGCCCTTGTCCGTAGCTCGTCAATCTCCAAGTCCTTCCTGGCGATCGTAGAGAGTGCCTCGTGTGTCTTCTTGTCTGCCTCTTCAATACGCTTGGTGGCATCTTCAAGCCTACTGTTGAGCAGGTCTCGTGTTGTCTCAAGGGCCTTGACCTGCTGACGCAGTTCTGTAAGCACGCTGGGGTCTGTACTGGGTGCCGCCCTCAAAGCCGTGACAGTATCCTCAAGTGACTGCGTCCTGGCTTTCTCAGTCTCCAGTGCAATCCTGAGCATCTCAATCTCCTTCTCACGGTTGGCGAGTCTGTCCGCAGAGAGGACAAGATCTCTTCTGAGTTCCTCAACAGTCCTCTCCAAGACACGTATCTTCTCTTCGACTTCCTTGGGGACCTGCACCTTGGGCTTCATACTGACCTCTTTGGTGAGGAACTCAACTTCGGTGGCAGCTCGTTGCACCAAGTCGTCGACACTTGCCTTCAGTGTGGCGAGCTCTGTGAACGTCTGTTTCAAAGAGGTTCGAAGTCCGTCCGTCACATCGCGAGTCTTCTCCATGATGGGAGATGACATCTGCGTCGTGAGGCTATTCTCGATTCGGGCGAACTCAGCGTCGACAATCGCTCGCATCTCATTGTCGACATATGTGGCCTGCAGATTGGTCTTGGCTCGTCGTTTCCCCTCTGAGATGACTGTGGTCCGCAGGTTCACCAAGCTTCCCTTGAGGCTGACGAGAAACGAGAGCACGACTGGTATCAGGTCTCGTTCGATGCGGTCTATCGCAGTATCTACGGTGGTTAGATCGCGCTCGACAAGGTTCAGGCTGTCTCTCAGACGGTCGATGCTCTTCTCAATCTCGGTCCTTCGTCTGACATCTTCAGCAGACTCGACCTTGAATACGTCCCCAGTGATTCGCCCTGACTCCAAGAGCTGCTTCCTCATGTCATCGTCGACACCCATCTCTGTGAGCAGGCCGTCGACCACGTCCCTCTCATCGCTCTTTGGAACCCTGTCGTCCTTCATACTCTAACCTCACCGGCTTGAGAGATTCAACGCAGTTGAGATGGTTGCGTCCGAACACATAAATGTATTCTGAGGCGCCGAAATGCCAAGACGCGAGGTGCCTTACGTCATGAGACTACGGATTGAGATGCAGGCCAACGTACACAACCTCGGTTCAGCCAAGATACGTGATGGTAGACTCACATGGCATCTCTACACTGACATGGACAACCAGTACGTCGATGCCATCGATGTGTTCCCTCCGGCCAGAGTGTTCGAGAAGGCAGAGCGAAACATGGTGGCAGTGATCAAGGTCCCCGAACTGAGTCCCGGTGAGAGTTTCTCGCCCACTGTGATACTGAGGATGGACACAACAACCCGCGACTGGATGATTGAGCCACGCAGGGTGCCTGACCAGGTCAAGAAGAGGATTCGTGGCACCTTCAGTTCGATGCAGAAGTACTGGGAGATTGACAATCCGGCTGTTCAGGAGCTCTCACAGCGAATAGCCGAGAGCAGCAAGAGTGACGACCTGTACGCACGAATCGCTGCCAAGGCAGTCAGAGAACGAGTGAAGCTGAAGACACACTTGGAGGAACGACGCGGAGCTGCGCGAGCCGCCATTGAGAAAGAGGGTGACTGTGACGAACACGCAGACCTCTTCATCGCACTAACCCGAGCTGTTGGCATACCCTCAAGACGTGTGACCGGTCACATCTACAGAGGCGGGCCTGAGCCGGAACCTCATGCGTGGTGCGAGGTGTTTCTGGACTCGGTCGGCTGGGTCCCCGTTGACCCTGCCCTCGACCGGTTCGGCATGCTCACGGAACAGTATTTCTCCAGGATACGTGAGGGGCTCGTGTCTGAACGGCCGTCAATACAGCTGAAGTACACGCGCGTTCACAGCGAGTCAGTAGCCATCGAGGAGCATGTCCGAATGTCCGTCTTTTCGAACGGCTAGGTCTCCACATGGAGCCAGTTGTTCTCACTTCAACGTACGTTCATCAGTCGTGTGGGAAGAACAGAGTGGCGGCAACTTCAACGGTCAGATGCCCTCTATCTTCCCCATAGCCTCGAGCTTTACAAAGAGGTCTGAATTGAAGTGCCAGCTGGAATGGGTGTCGAACACACAACAGCGCACACTTGGCAGCAAAGGAGCATCCAGTGCGCTTCTGAGCGTTGACGCAAGATGATGAGTCATCATCTCACCATAGGCCGAGGCCTGAGGAAGTGCTCCAAGAAACCGCTCTTTCAGAGTTGTCATCGGACCGGGTTTGTACTCACACACCTGCACCTGACCATCCACCAGTCGCAGGAGATCAATGTGACCAGATATGTGGTATCGCTCCGACCACACAGGCACCTCAATCGCAATCGTGTTGGGGTCACGATACAGAAACTCCCTGAGGATTGAGTGGTCAGCCGAGTAGTTCAGTTCATTGCGCACACGATGGTACTCCCGCAAGTGCTGCACCAAGTCGCTCTCGACATCGGCAAGAACCGCATGCGCTTTCATCAGTCTATTGCGAAGTGCGGTCTTTGCAGCGGGCTTCATCTCGCACAGTCTTAGACCTGATGCTCGTGAGTACAGGGGGCTGGAAAAGACCTGTTCCGGCAGCTCTCCCCGGAGTACCTGTGTCAGGTGCGCCCACAACGAAGCGGAGTCCCCGGACTTGTTGCCAATCCTCTCATGGTTCTCACGATTCCACTGGAAAGCATACGCCGTCTTTCCGTGCGTGAAGTCTCTCTTCACAATGCCTGTCGACTCGGCCATGCCCGGTCACAACACATGGGTCTCCTGACCTTTTTAATTCAGCGTCGGGAGTATTGCTGAGGCCTCACCATGACATATGGATTCATGGTCTTCTGCCGCCTCAGGCCCATGACAGTGGAGGAAGTTGCCGCCCTGCGCGAAGTCTGAAGTTCGATACTCTCTCAGTCCTGCCCGACAAAGCGACCCTGGTGGGAGGATGATTGCATGCTTGGGGGACCAATGGAATGGTCTCATTCTGATTGAGACGGACAGTCCGCAGACCTTCTTCGAGTGGGGCCCGTCCTGAGGGACAAGACAAGGAAGCATGTTGAGAACACGAGGACTGTGATTGGCGTCAAAACACAATCGAAGTAGTGACTTGTCCAGAAGGGAGTCCGGAAGTCCCCCGGCGCTCATCTAAGTGCTCGGGGGAATGGACTCGTCTAGCTTCCCAGGGCAGCCTCTTCGAGCAGTGACACAATATAGTTGATGTCCTTCTCGATTATGCGGTCTGACTCTCCACGGTATATCAGGGCAGTCCCGGAGTCAGTATTGACGCTGGTTGTGAATGTTGCACCACTCGGGTATGGAAACTTCCCTCGGAATCTGGCGATGTGTCCTCCGAACTTGCGTTCGTAGAGGCCGACCTCTCCCTCTGCCTGGATAGCCTGACCCTTGAACTCTATCTGACTCAGGTTACCCTTGCTTAGCCCACTGACCAGTACCGAAGATATCTCCGTGGCCTGCGTGTAGATCTTCCTTGAGCCACCATTGAGGTTGAGTGGGGGAAGACGTACACGGTACTCTTGCAGAGGAATCGCCTGCCTCAGTGCTCTTCTGAACTCGCGTCCGAATCTTCTTGCGGTCCTTTCTGAACCCCGAACTTCGATTATCCCACGGTCTGTCTTGATCTTGACCTTGGCTGTGTCGACCACAATGTAGGTCTTCTTCACTAGCTCTCCTTCCGGACTGTAGGTCAGCAGGGAGACCGGGTACCTTGCCGCAAACTCGGCGTTGACCACACCATCGTTGGCCTTCCCCGGCGTCACTGATGTGAAGCCAGCCGTAATCTCAGTCTCGCTCTTGGGTGCATAGGGTATTGCCTTCAACATCGCCAGGATGTCCTTGGGGGGTGGAATCACTGAGGGGTCTTCTTCCCACCTCACCTCTGGTTTCATGGCGACCGTTGTGCTCTTGACCCTCGGTTCCATCACCTTCCTTCTCTCTACAATCAGCGTATAGAGCTTGATTGAGAGACTGGGTGAGGCGAGCTTGGGGTCCTTCGGTTTTGTCTTTGCATCAGTCTTGCTCTTGCTCACATTACCTCATCTCACTGGGTTGAGTCGGCGACGAGTCATTACCTCTGAGAGGTAACTGACCTTCGCTTCCTATGGAATGGAAGCGACAAAGTATAATATAAAGCAAACATAAAACGGAGAGAATACCGTCGTGATATGTGGGCATGTATCCCTGTGTGAATCAGTGTATCAAAGTGTGTCAGACTCGGTCGTAAGACCCAAGAACCGCGTCCGGAATTGGCGCCAATCTGATACAGATAGAGCGGTACCTCATTTTAGAAGCTGAAGGATCAGCTTGTGGATACGACACTCATCGCCTACGAACTTGGTGAACTTCCTTTTTCTTGCTTCACTGATGCACTCGGGGAGTTCAGCCAGTGACTTGCACGCGATGAGGTGTCCTCTCCTGGACATCTCTCCGATGAGTTGCGCCTGATGCCCCTCCATGAGCGTCTTGTTCTCAATCACGATCAGGGGGCGACCCTGTCTGACGCATTCCATCGTTGTGCCAGCGCCGCCGGTGCTGATAATGAGGTCTGCGTGCTGGTATGCCTTGTTCAGAGATGAGATGAACCGAAAGAACCGCATATTCCTTGGTTGATAGTGTCCACGTCCTATCTGAGCAACCACGGTATCAGAGACAATCCCTTCTCCGACAAGCCGGTCCATCTCCTCAATCAGAGGGTCGTAGTGCGATGTTCCAACGGTCACTAGTATCATAGGAGCTGCCCTCCATAGACTGCACCAGGAGTCCTCTTGGCCAGTTCCGGCCACTGGACAACAAACAGGGACACCTTGTTCAGCAGAAGTCGTCCGGTTATCGACAGAGACTCCACTCGAGACATACTCTCAATGAATACCGTCTTTGTCCCCAGTAGTCTTGCTGCATAGAAGACAGGCACTGTAAGCCCGGTCCCACAGCTCACAACAGCAATCGGTCTGAACACGACGAAGTAGGCAACTGACAGTAGAAATGTGACGAGGGTGCGAATCACAGCCATGGGCCTTGAGTCGGTAGGCAGTAGTCGAGGCGGCAAGACCGGCAGGACTCGTCCCGGCACCGTGATCTTCTTCGGAGTCAGTCGATCCAGAAGGCCAATCAGGTAGAGATACCGAAAACGAGCACCGAGGAGGGTGACGAGCGCGAACGTCTGGGCCGTGTGACCTCCCTGACCGAGGACGACTGCAATACGGTCTGACTGACTCATGGGCATGTCTGCCCTCAAGTGCCATATAGAGCTGTTCCTTGTGGGCGATACGGTCTTGTCCAATCGGCGATTACTTATACTCGGCATGGCACCCTCAGTGTGAGGTCTGCGTGTGACTTCTGTGGCAACCAACTCGGTTCACCCTCTGCATGCTGACATCGCTTCGATTGTCGGCGAGCCCAATGTGAGTGACAATCCCGTCATCATCTCTGCGTACAGCAGGGACGCGTGCCATTTGACAGCAGAACGACCAGCTATCGTCGTCATGCCACGGTCGGTGGAGGAAGTACAGGCAATAGTGAAGCTCTGTGCAGAGCGCGGCACGCCCATTGTGCCAGCGGGAGGACGGAATGGCATATGCGGCGCCTGCCTTCCGAGGACTGACAATGCGGTAATGCTAGATCTTGTCAAGATGGACCGGATTGTGAAGCTGGACGAGGATGTCATGACGGTCACTGTCGAGGCAGGTCTCCGATGGGCTGAGCTGATTCACAGACTTGACGAAAGGGGCTACAAGCTGGGCTTCAGGGGTCCCTACGGAGGGAATGTCGGCACAGTGGGAGGTTCGGTGAGCATAAACAGCATAGGCTATGCCGCATCCAAGTACGGACCGTCTCCGGAGAATTTCGTATCTCTTGAGGTTGTGCTTGCAGATGGACGAGTCCTTCGTACTGGAACGGGATGGAACCCTGACGCGCAGCTGTTCGGCAGGTATTCCACGTACAACGACCTCACAGGACTATTCCTCGGTGACCATGGAACGCTTGGAGTGAAGACAAAGGTCACGCTGAAGGTATATCCAAAGGCAACGCACATCACCTACGGGGACTTTGGTTTCAAGACATTGGAGAACGCAGTGGCCGCCTTCCATGAAGTGCAGAAGAGAGGTCTCACGGAGGAGTTGAACCTCCTCGCGGACCGACAGTCGACGGACACGTTCTTCCCGGGCTTCCTAGACAGCCACCCGGAGATACACTCGATGTTCGCCTCGATTGTGCAAGAGACCGATGAAGTGTTGGCCAAGAGGAAGATGGAGATCATACGAGAGATAGCGTTCGCGCATGGAGGCAAGGACCTGGGCAACTTCGCTTCACAGATGCACTGGCGCGAGCTGTTCAATCTCGTGCAGCCACTGTATAACAATGGCTTCTGGTTGAACACATGTCATCTCCGACCAATCCCCACAATTCCCAAGCTGATGAAGGGTGTCTGGGCCATCTTCGAGAGACACAAGCTCCTCAAGAATGGCATCAAGTGGATTGCCAGCTGCTTGGGCTCAGAGAGGACATATGCCACAGGATGGGTCACCATATTCGTGCCCACGAAAGACAAGATGGACCTGGGACTCAGGGCATGGAATGAGATGCTTGACACTGTGATTGCAACCGGCGGTTGTCCCTACTGGAATGGGCTCCTGTGGGAGAAACGCGCACTGGCCAAGACCCGGTCTGAGTTCATGGATACCTACTGGGCGGTCAAGAAGGCGCTGGACCCCAGGGGTGTGTTCAGTCCTATGGTCTTCACCGGAGGTGACTGATGTGGAACTCAAGAACCTTGCCAAGTATCAGGAGGAGCTGTTTCTCTGCGGCAGGTGCGGTGACTGCTCTCTGGCAGACAAGACAGTCGCATCGGACCGCGATGTCTTCCATCCGTGTGCGGTCAAGAATGTCCTGGGATTCGAGGCCTATGCCTCCCGCGGAAGAATCATGGTCATGAACGACCTGCTCAGCGGAGACCTTGAGATCAACCAAGACGTGGTCGATTGGGCATACACATGTACCACATGCAAGAACTGCCAGGAGACATGTACAGCCACTGCTGAAGGCATCCATCTTCCTGACATGATTGAAGCGCTCAGAAAGGACCTTGTTCTCAATGGATTCGAAATGCCGAAGCACGTCGAGGTCGAGCAGTCGGTCATCAACTATGCGAATCCGTACAAGGAGCCAGCAGAGTCTCGCCTCAGTCTGTTTGGCGACCGGGTGTGGCCAGAGACCGCTGAGGTAGTCTACTTCGTCGGGTGCACGAGCGCATATCGAGAACAGGAGATCGCCCGGACCACCGTGGACCTTCTCACCAAGATAGGGGTTGACTTCACAGTACTGCCCGATGAGAGGTGCTGCGGTTCGGTTCTTCTCCGGCTGGGTCGTACCAAGTCATTCGCAGCGCTCACGGAACACAACATAGCAGCGGTGAAACGGGCCGGGGCCAAGAAGCTTGTCACGGCATGTGCAGGCTGCTTCAGGACCTGGAAGGTCGATGTGAAGAAGCAGGGCTATGACTATCCCTTTGAAGTGTTGCACATTACCGAGTACCTCGACCAGCTCATCCAGGAAGGTAGGGCCTCATTTGCGTCAGATGTTCCTCTGAGAGTCACCTATCATGACCCATGCCACTTGGGTCGTCATGCTGAAGTCTACGAGGCTCCTAGGAGGGTCATTCAGTCCGTCGGCAACGTGCAGCTCGTCGAGATGGAGACGAACAAGAGATACGCTCACTGCTGTGGGGCTGGAGGCGGGGTGAAGAACAGTCATGGCCGCCTGTCCGAACAGATTGCATCGGACAGAATCGCAGAGGCGGAAGCGACAGGTGCTACGGTCCTTGTCACCGCATGTCCCTTCTGTCATCGCGGCTTGACCGACGGTGCAAAGCTGAAGAAGAGTTCGCTTACCATCCTGGACCTGCCCACCTTTCTGCTGCCATCCTACAAGGGGGCTGGGACACGACACTCTGCCACGGCGAGCACACTCAAGAGCACTTTCATGGAGTACTTGAGACAACATCCGAGGATCTTTGAAGGTCTGAAGAAGGAAGCGGTCATCGACTATGAAGTCGAGGGAGAGAGGTTCCATGTGCTTGTGACTGGAAAGAACACCATAGAGGTCGTCCCAGTCAGAGCAGAGAATCCCGATGTTGAGCTCACCTTCTCACCGGGGGCAGTGCGTAAGCTCGTGGCCTTCGAAAGAGAGGACGACTATGCTCACCAGTTCGGTCTGTTCTTCAAGGAGCCAACCCATGACGAATGGATTCGGTTCGTCCTCCGCCTCAACATAGTCAAACTACTGATGAAGGGCTACAGGAGGTTCGCACAGAAGGCTGGGCTCATCTAGTGCTCTCGCATGGGACACGGCAGTCTCCTGTCCAGATGCACGGGAACACCATGTTGTCTGTGCAGACTGCGACTCCAACTGCCGATTCCTACGGAGGCCGGATATGCCTAGGTGTGCAGGGTTGGCAGCTGCTGCCGCGAGTTTGGACAGTCTTGTACATACGCAGTGTGATGCATGTGTGTGTCTGCGCGGTCACACTACTCCCGGGGTCTGCTCGACAGTTGACGAGTCGTCAAGGTGTGCTCCTTCACAGTGCCGCCCCTTGACGGACCACGTTGGCATCGCGTGCATGTCCAACCTTGTCCAACCAAGAGTGAACGGTGTTGGGCTTATATGTCCGAATGTAGACGTCCTGAGCCGAGGTCGTCTTGGTAGCACTCGACAGCCCTCAGGAAGTGAGCCTGGTGTCGCCCCACGAGATTGACCCCGAGTCCCGTGCTTCACTTGTGGAGCTGGTGACAATCGGAACATCAGGGTAGGGATCTTGGCAGGGCTCACTACTGCTGGCGCTGCCATCAGTGTGTGTTGCGACTCATGGAGAATGATCCTATGATATGGGATGTTGACAATGTGTTGGTGCTGTCGGCGCACACCGATGACATGGAGGTTGGCGCGGGTGCGACAGTGAGGCGTCTTGTGGAGAGCGGAGCCAAAGTGAAGTCACTGGTCTTCAGCGACTGCAAGAAGAGCGTTGATATCAGCAAGTACCCTTTGGATGTGCTGAGGACAGAGTGCCGGGCCGCCGCAGACCATATTGGAATCAAGGACCTGACTATCCTGGAGTTGCCTGTCCGTGATTTTCCCAACCACAGGCAGGAGATACTAGAAACCATCTATGCACTGCGTAAGAAAGACGATTTCGACCTTGTCCTGACTTTGTGGACCGGGGACCTGCATCAAGACCATAAGGTCGTGGCCGAAGAGACGTTCCGGGCCTTCATGAGAACCGACGTCTCTGTGCTGTCTTACGAAGTGGCTGGCAGCAGCCCCGGATTTGTTCCACAGGTCTTCTTTCCTCTCGCTGAGGATGATGTGGAGAGGAAGATGGAGATGCTCAGCCTCTATCGATCGCAGGTCGAACGAAGAGGGTACTTCACAATCAACGCTGTGAGGTCCGTGATGGGATACCATGGGCATCACTGCGGCGCGCCATATGCAGAAGCATTCTCACTACACCGAGGGGTTGTCTGTGGCTTTGGGCGGAAGGCGCATCACAGTTAGACTTGTGGGTCGAACGCTCTTGTCGTCCTCTTGCGGTCTGTTCGGTGCGCCTGACTGTCTGTGACGGGCTACAGGAGTAATCGCATTCTGAGAACCCGTCGTCAGTTCCACTTCGTCAGACATCTACGATGCTAGTGCGGGGCGAGACCTCTTCAGTGGAGTACCCAGCAGTTCGGATAGTTGGGTCGTATACACAGACGTACACATGAATCCGCCACGCCATGTCTCTCGTGAGGCGGGCGCGCATCAGTTGGAGTCGTGCTCTCCCGCACAAGGTTATTATCTTGCAGAAGCCCGAACGACCACGTGGAAAAACCATGAGAGTCCGGTCAAAGAGAGCCTTGGTGCTCTCACCACATACCGATGATGCTGTCCTCGGAGCAGGCATTCTGTTGCACAGACTGAGTGCACAGGGTTGCAGGGTCACCTATCTCGCCTTCACAAGCTGCAATGACACTCTGGTAGGCACTGAGTTTCCCGAGGGTGAGATCGAACGGGAAGACAGGAACGCATTGAAGCTGCTTGGCATAGATGATGTACACTACCTTGAGTACAAGAACAAACATCTGGAGGCTCACAGGCAGGAGATTCTTGATAAGATGTACACCTTTCGTGCGGACAACGACATGGACCTAGTGATTGCGCCGCATGCGGGCGACTTCCATCAGGACCATCAGACCATTGGAAGAGAGGCACTCAGGATGTCGACTCGGCATGGAGTGACTGTATTGCAGTACCCGGTCATAGGCACCTCAAAGGACTTCAACCCGAATCTCTTTGTCCCCGTGTCTGAAGAGGAGGCACGTCTGAAGATGCGTGCCATCTCATGCTACAAGACTCAGTTCAGGCTGAGGAAGAACTGGTTTGACCTCGACCTCTTCTGGTCGGAGCTGAAGACGAATGGAGTGTACATCGACACCAAGTATGCAGAGGCCTTTGTACAGGTCAAGGGCACATGGATCCTGGAATAGAATGCAGTGTGCTAAGAGGACTGACTATGAAGATGACCTGGACCGAAGAAATGCGCATTGACTTCCACCGGTACTGCGCCTTCTGCACCGGGTCGTGTAGCTCGCCGGGCCCGGTGTCTGCAGAGTATGTCCTTGTTACCAATGTGTGGAACGAGTCTGGCAGAGTGTCCAAGGCATTTCAGAGCGTTCTTGGTCAGACGAAGCGGCCCAGGGTCTGGTTATGGATGGAAGATGGGTCAACAGACGACACCTTCCAACAGATAGAGCGTGAAGCGAGAGCGCACCCTGAGCTGGAGGTGTGGATTGAACGGATGCCCAAGAAGAAGAAGGGCAACTTCTACAAACTCGGCAAGACTCACGAAGCAATCATGGGCCGAGTACGCGATCGGATAGACCGTCTGGGAGTACAGTACTTCGCCATCTTGGATGTTGATACCACACCGTGTCCAAATTACTTTGCAAGGATGTGTCACATCTTGGAGTCCAGACCACAACTCGGCGCAGTGTCTGGCTATCCGATTGGAGAGTGGGCTCTTAGAGTTGCGGCCCAGCCGATGAACACGGGCAAGGTGGTGAGGTGGAGCGTGGTCCGGCAGACACACGAGTACTGGGACTTCTGTCCCGACACCTTCTACAACATCAAGGCATTAGCCATGGGCTTTGACGTGGACGTGCTTTGCGTGCCTGTCCTTCAAGACCGCCCAAGCACCAACACGACTCCTGAAGGTGTGTTGCGACTCGGTCGCGTTTCCTACTATGGTGGCAGGACCTTCTGGGGTATAGTCACTAGGGCGCTTCGGCGAGTGGTCACGCGACAACACGGGACGCAGCTCCTGCGTGGCTACTTCATGGAGTGGAAACGGGGGACCTGGAAATGTTACGACCCGGACGTCAGGAGGTTCTTCAGAGAAGGTGGCAATCCGATATCGACTGTACTCGGTCTCATCCGAACTCGCATGAGGGGGAAAGGCTCCACACTGCGCTGATGTTGCGTCTGTGAGAATACAATCTGGTTGCGACATGTACATTGTTCAGCTCCAACGCCCGACAACTCTGCTAGATGGGCTTGGTCTGACTCCCAACGGAGCCAATCAATGCCTTCTTGTATATGTCCCACCGAGTCCGGCACAGGTATCCTCTCCACAGGGGCAACGAAGTCCTAGTGACTTCGTGACGTGATTCCTATGCATATTCGGACTCGGATGTCCATTCGGCAGCATGAGATTGTCTTGGTCGATGTCTTTGGCTGCCCGGTAGCGCAACATGTTCTGTCGCCTTTGTCCCATTGCTCATGTGAAGAGCGATGTATCACTGGGTATCTGACATGAACCTCTTCACGCGGTCTTTCATGACCAGCCGCCATACATCGTTGGGCATTGCATACACCCCTGCAACAGTCGTACCCTCCGGCACATCTCGAGTGACTACAGCGTTTATCAGGACACTCGCCCTGTCTCCGATTCTCAGACCATTTGACACAGTGGCCCCTATTCCGACCCAGCAGTTCTTGCCTATCACAGTGCTCCCACCTATGCAGCTGGACGCTGCTATCTGTGTGTCCTCTCCAATCTGTGCGTTGTGTCCGATGTGGACTAAGTTGTCAATCTTGACCCTGTCCCCAAGAACTGTGTTACCAAAACTGCCCCTGTCCACGCATGAACAGTTGCCGAACTCGACGTCGTCACCAAAGACCACACCGCCAAGATGTACCAGTCTGTGATTCCTGCCATCTTCGTCCCTGACTATCCTGAAGCCATCGCCTCCGATGCAGGCATTCGACTCTACTATGCACCTTCGACCCAATGTCGTTCGGTCTTGGATTGTTGCTGACGGCAGCACTTCCGTGTCATCGCCAATCCTCACGTCGCTGCCAATCACCACGTTGGGATGAATCACGACTCTGTCCCCCAAGACCACATTCTTTCCGAATCTTGCTGTTGAGCTGATGACGCACCCCTTCCCAGTAGCAGGCTTGTATTCTCCATCTGTGCACGAACGCAGGTCTCTATGAAACGAGTTGTGTATCTGAACGAATGCGGCTGTTGGGTCCTTTGTCTCCACATACACGTTACCCGGGATCCGTTGAGCCTGCGGCAGAATCTCATGGTACACCAGCACGTATGCAGATTCATTGGACACCAACTTGGCAAGGTATTTGTCCGACGCAAGATAGGCCACATGTCTTGCCTTCAGACTCTCGATAGCGCAAGTCCCTGCTGAATCGAGAGGCACTCCGTACTTCGCGAGCAGTTCTCTGGTAGACATATCAACCACAATGGTCTTGGTGTCCTCCCCTTTTGAAGCATCCGAGGCGTTGTTCGCACCCCTTGACTGCACATCCATTCTTCGCACCGCCACATTCAAAGCAGGCCGAGTCTTGATGCATATCGGTCCCCATGCGTGCTGTCGATGTGCACTGCCATTTGGAGTCCTCTGATTTCGATGGCGACAGAGCCATGGTCATTCGGAGAGCCGAAGAGTCAGGGATTCATGTCATTACCTCCGCAATAGACCCAAGAGACTATGACAAGGCTCTCGACATTGCTTCCGCCTACAATACGGTGTCGCTTGCAGTAGGTCTCGATCCTGAGTTGG
The DNA here is from genome assembly GCA_013388835.1 of Candidatus Thorarchaeota archaeon. Taxonomy (NCBI): domain Archaea; kingdom Promethearchaeati; phylum Candidatus Thorarchaeota; species Candidatus Thorarchaeota archaeon. The sequence goes on from JACAEL010000053.1 coordinate 37,145, forward strand.
TTGGACAGGGTGCTGACGCCCTTGAGTGGATTCGCCGCAACCGCAAGAGTCTGATTGCCATTGGAGAAACGGGTCTTGATCACTACCGCACAAGAGACCACTCTGTCAGAGCACTCCAAGAGGACCTGTTCAAGCAGTTCATCGCTGAGGCTACAGATGCTGGTCTCCCCATTCAGGTACATTCCAGGTCTGCAGGGGCCAAGGCTTTGGATGTGCTCTATCGGGCCGGTGCTGAAGCTGTACATATGCATGCCTTCGATGGACGGGCCGGTCTGGCCAGAACAGCCTCCTGCGAGCATGGCTACTACTTCTCAGTTCCCACATCTGTTGTGAGGTCGCCCCAGAAGAGGAAGCTGGTCGAGGCAGTGGACATTGAACACCTCCTTGTGGAAACAGACAGTCCGGTCTTGGGTGCCGACCCGACACGCAGGAACGAACCGTCTGATATTGACATCGCCATAGACGAGTGCGCGCGTATTCTGGGGCGACACAGAGATGAGATGCAGGACATCCTGCTTGAAAACACCCTGAGACTGTATCGAAGTCTAGTGTCGAAGAAGTCCACTTCTTAAGCATCCAGAGTCAGAGGCAGAGCGATACTGATGAACACGAATACCGAGGATGAGCTAAGAGCGATGGTGCAGCGGTCGACTGCTCAGGCGGCAAGAGCAGAGTGGCTAACCTCGCAGGAGTCTTCTGAAGCCCCCCTCTTTGACTACCGCTATGACCATGTCGCGCAGGTTGTTTCTGTTGCAAAGTACATCTCGGAGCGCGAAGGTGCGGACATCGACCTTGTCGTCCCTGCTGCATGGTTACATGACATATCCAAGCCAGCTATGGGAGGTGTGAAGGAACATGCAAAGGCCAGTGCAGAGATGTCCCGAGACATACTGACTAGGCTCGGATACAAGCAGGATACCACAGCTGCAATCTGCGACATCATCCAGAAGCATGAGGGTCTCACCCTCGGTGAGCCACTTGCCCCCCTCGAGGCGCAGATCCTTTGGGAGGCGGACAAGATAGTCAAGCTCGGCGTGACGGGGTTGTTCCACTATGTCTTGGCGGGGATCAAGCTGAGACCGGGCAGGTCGATATCCGACTGGTATCACGACCTTGTTGGCTTTCTGGGTCTTGCGGATCGAATTGCTGCTAGTATGCACACTACCACGGGACGAGAGCTTGCATACGAACGCCTCTCAGTCATCAGAGCGACTGTGGAAGCACTTGGGAAGGAGGTCTCACCCTGAAATGACTGAGCGACCGCAGCTCGATTCGCTACGCGTGGGCATATTGGCCATTGGCAACGAACTGCTCGACGGGCTGATACTTGACACCAACTCGAACTGGATGGAGAAGCAGCTCGCATCAGTGGGTGCTGAAACACTCCGAGTGGTGTCGGTACGAGATGATGTGAGTGAGATTGGCGAGGGGCTTCGCTTCCTGTTGAGCCGTTGCGACATTGTGATCACGACGGGCGGAATGGGTCCCACCCATGACGACAAGACGCTGCTTGCAGTGGCGACTGCCACAGACCGTGCCCTAGTCGAGGACCCGGCAGCTGTGGCAATTGTGAAGCGCCAGTACGCACAGCTGTTCAAACGAGGCATCGTGGACACTCCAGACTACACTGCAGCGCGGCGAAAGATGGCGTGCATTCCGGAGGGATCGAAGGCTCTGGACAATCAGGTGGGCGGGGCACCCGGAGTACAACTGTCAGTTGGCGATGCTACCGTGTTCTGTCTCCCCGGTGTGCCCCCTGAGCTGAAGTCCATATTCGAACACTCCGTGCTGCCATGGATTCGGGAGCGGGTTCGAGGAGTCTTCTTCGAGACCGTTGTCCAGTTCGCAACGAACGATGAGAGCCTGTTTGCGCCTCTGATTGATGTGGTCATGCGTGAGTGCCCCGGAGTATACATCAAGTCCATGCCTAGGCGGTATGAGCGGGGGAATGTCCTCAGGGTCTGGATGTCTGCCCGTGGCGCGTCTGCACAGGATGCTGAGCGGAAGGTGAATGAGGCAATCGGAAGACTGTCCGAGGTGTCAGGTCTGCCTGCCATGCCTGCGGGCGAGACATGATACGTATGCATCAATTGTGAGCTTCATTATCGTCTGCTTGTATGCATCTTGGATGGATGCCGATAAGTATATGCAGGGGGTGCACGTCGCCGCCCCATCGGAGAGTCTGCCGTGTGCAATTCCAATTCGCCATTGAAATGAATGACATAATCGTGTACTTCATAGCGCTTCTGTATGCCCTGCTCGTGCTCACTGTGGGTGATGTGGCACGGCGGAAGTTGCAGCTTGGTCCGAACTTCACGCGGAAGATAATACACCTCTTTGCGGGATTCGCCATCTGGAGTGTGCCATATTACCCGCACCCGTGGGTCGCGGTCTTTGTGGCACTCACGTTTGTCATCATGCTGGTCTTGGCCAACAGCGAGCGATTCGGCAGGTTCTTTGCCGCAATGGCAAGACCTGAAGATCTCGAGAGTGGTAGTGTACGTGGCCCGCTCTGGTATGCTGTTTCAATCACGACATTGACAGCACTCTTCACCTTCACTGGATATGAACGGCTGTACTTCCTGCCTGCAGCGGCAATACACATGATGATGCTTGGCGACGGAATGTCTGCACCGATTGGAATGAGGTACGGCAGGAACCACACCAAAGTGATCTTCGGTTCCACCAGGTCCCTGCATGGGTG
>JACAEL010000054.1 GCA_013388835.1 Candidatus Thorarchaeota archaeon
CTCCACACGGTCCGATGAACCAAGCAACAACACTGCTTGTCAGTTGAACAGGACAATCAATGTGGGATTGTCACACAGACAGGTCCGGACACTACGGCCACACTTCGGGGTCAGCTGGACTGGGCAGCACAATTGCCACTGAACCGTATGGGACTCCCGTACCTGCACAACATGTCGACGAGCTCTCAACTTCTGCACGACTGCGGCAGAGTCGCCCCCGTTGACTATGGTCCCGTCGAATCTCACTGAATGAGTGAGAAGAGGAACCGGCCAGACTCATCCATGCTGACGTTGACTCTTGTGCCAATAGCGAGTCTGTCTCGACTCCGTGCAGACCCGATGCAGAGCGTGGCAGGACCATCGTCAAGCTCGACGAGAGCAAGGACAACCGGGGGCTCAAACCCCTCCGGGGGCATCTCCAAGACAGTGTAGCTCTGGACGACCCCAGACTCCCCTACGCGGACCTCACTCATCTTACCGCCATTCACTCCACAGTAGGGACAGATAGGCCTGGGTGGTATGACATACCTCAGACAGGACATGCATCTTGAAGCACGAATGCTCATTCCAGTTCGCACGTTTCGATGTGCAAGACCTCAAAAGGATTACCTCGACGATCTCGTCTTGAGGCTTGCCACCACGGACTTCAGATGCTTCTTGAGGAATGACTGGAAACGAGGGTCACTGGTCAAGGTGACAACGGTTGCATCCTGCGGGTTCTCAATGTCACCCTCAACGTCGATGGCCTCGCCGAGTTCCACTAGGTCTCTCTTGAGGACTTGCATGATGGAATGAGATGAGAATCCCTCCTTCTTGAGGATAGAGAGTATCTGACCTGCCGTCCCGCTACCTCCGACCTTCAACAGATACAGGACGATCAACCAGTGGTGCCAACTGAGTGTGTAGTTCTCAAGCTGACGCATCACTTCATTGAGGGGTCTTGTCAATTCAATACCTCCAGCTGCGGTGCACCTCACTTATCATCTGCTTCTCGCTCCGTGTCATCCTCATCGAGTGGCGGTTCAGTGATGTCGAATGCCTCCAGTGTCACGCTGCCCGTTTCCTCCAGCGAAGCCTTCATTTCCTCCACGAGCCTAGCATCGCTGCCGGCCAGCTCCCTCGCGGCATCTGAGATGTTCCTTGCCCGTATCCTATCACCGTCAATCTCAACAAGCCCTGTTTCTACAAACTTCTCCATCTGAAGCTTCAAGCGCACAGAGGGAATCCCCAGAGCAGAAGAGAGATGCGAGATTGGGAGCCAGTTGGACTTCTTGTCTGCGAGCAGGAAATAGGCCTGGAAAGAGGGTTCATCCTCCGCCACACTGAATAACAGACTCCAGCGAGCCTTGAGTTCGTCCACCTCTAGCTTCAGAGCCTTGGCTTCCTCCGCGACGCTTCCAGCTCTGGCATTTGCTGCGATCACCTCGTCGTTCAGTTTGTTAAGACGCGCGTCCATTGCTGCACGCTCGTCCTCCATCCGTGCCATCTCTTCTCGCATATACTGGACCATTGCGTCCTTCTGCGCGACCCGCTCTTCAGCTTCTTTGAGCCGGCCCTGTGCATTAGCCAACTCCATGGACATTCGTTCGAACGAGCGCATCATCTCCTCGGCAGACCCCAGTTCTGCAAGCAGGGCCTTCTGTTGCTCAATCTGGCTTGCGGCCTTGGCCAGGTCGCCCTCGAGCCGGGTTATTGTCTCGTTCCTCGCTTCGACCTCGTCTGACATGGAGCGCATGGTCTCTCGGAGCCGAGAGATCTCAGCATCCATGTGGCTCGCCTGCGTCCTCTGCGCTTCAAGCTGTTCTTCCAGCTCCGCAACACGCTGTCGCCACTTTCGAACATGTGCGACTGCGACCTCAAGCTGCTTCTCTTGCTCGACGATTCGGGAGTACATCTGCACGGCCTTGGCCTGGAGGCGTATCTGTGACTGACCCAGACGACGTGATGTACCCCTTGCTGTCTTCGATATCATGTCATCGATTTCACTACGACATTCAGCAATTGCTGCCAGCACGGGACGCAGGAGCAGGTCGACACTGAATGACTTATGAATCTCTTCTTTCATCATTCTTGCGGCCTTGGCTCCGAATACTCCCAGTCCTGCTGCCTGTAGACTGGCAGAGATGGTCTTGAAGGTGGCTTCAATGGATGAGTCCACCGATGGCTGAGCAGACTTGACACTCTCTTCTATTGACGAGAGCATGTCCTGAAATCGGACCTGAATCCTGCGAAAGGTCTCGTCCACCTGTGCAGGGCCCGCCTCTCCGGACTCGGGCGGGCTCTGCTGTGAACCACCAGCTGCGTGTGTTTCAGTGAAACGTGGCTCCTTGCTCAACGCGTCCTCCATTAGCCGCCGAGTCTTCTCCTCCATGTCCGACTCGCTTTCATCATCCCGGCTATGCTGGTCGCGTCCTGCCAGAGAAACCACCTCAGTGAAGAACGCCGCGATATCCCAGTTCGGTGAGACGTGCCATGGTTTCCTTCAGACGCTCGCTGACTTGCGATGCCTCCTGAATCCGCGCCATCAGTTCCTTCCTGAAGTCGTTGGGGGTGATCTCTTGGCGGTCGAGTCGGGCCGTCAAGTCACCGCGTTCCCTCTGAAGTTCCTCTCTCCGCGCAGAGAGACGCTCGTACTCGGCCACCAGAGAAACCACCTCGTCCTGCTTCTCAGGAGAGAGAGCCTCAATCCGAGACACCTCCACCTTGGGGGGCTGTGAACCTGCAAGCTGCACCTCTCTGCCTCTGACCGACCTCACCGAGTCGCTAGACTTCTTCCGTTTCCACGTGTCAAATATACCCAACTGCTAACACCTCCACACTATTTGCCAAGCTCAGCTTCTATATCTCTTAGCTGTCGCTCCAGTTCCCGCCTCATTGTCCTAGTCACTTTTGACTTCTCATCGTATTCTGCAGCACTGGCGGGGTCGTTCAGCTGCATTTCGATGAACTCGTTCTCTTTTTCAAACAGCCGCGCAATCTTCACTCGCAGCTCCGAAGCCTCAGCCTCTAGAGCAGCTCTGCGTTCTGAGCCGACTGTGTCCTCTTTGGCGGCCTCTTTGACTGGTTCTGCCTGCGGCTCTATCACAATCTCCTCTGCCGCAGACCCAGCAGCGTCAGAGGTCAGTTGTCCGCGCAGTCGCACCTTGATGCCTTCATCTAGATGCGCTTCAAGCCTTTTCAACCGCTCAAGGATAGAGTCCATGGACTCCTGGAGTTTCTTCATTGAAATCGTCTGTCGGTCGATGGTCTTGAATATCTCGTCCGCAAACTCCTCAAAGTTCAGTCCATACTTGAAACTGTCAAGAGTCTCCTTGATCTTGCCAATCTCTTGGATAAGACGAATGCGCTCCTTCTCGTCTACTACGCTCCGTGCCTTCTTGTCATCACTCATGACTCTTCCACCTCAATGTCCTGTACGAGCTTGAAGTCAATTTCCTCAAATGCTAGCGCCCTCAGAAGGGAGAGCCACCGTTCACGGAAGTCACGCTTGTTGGCCTGCATTCCATAGGCAGGTACGTCAAGTCGTTTCCCGACTTCTTCCGGTGACAGAGCCCCCGGCAGGTCCTGCTTGTTCGCAACGGCTATGGCCCGCGCATATGGCAGTTCGGCCCTCAGAACAGGATAGGCCACGCGTTTCGTCCATGCGATGTTGTCCTTCGTGGAGTCAGTCACAAGCACAACCATGCTCCCAGAGCGAATGATCTTCCCCCACTCCTGAACAAACCTGTCTTGACCACCCAAGTCGAAGATACTGAAGAGATATGGGTCGAAATCTGCCTTGAGCAGAGCCTTGTCACCGAAGAATGTTGGCACGTACTCCTGGGGCGGCCCCTTGGAGGGAAGAGTTGCTAACTCGAGAAGAGTGGTCTTTCCCGTGCCTCCATGGCCCGCGAGACACACCTTCACGGGATTACGACCGACGATTGTTCTGAAAGCCTCCTTGAACGGCTGGAAGTCAGTCGACCTCCACTCGTCACTCTCAAGGACACCTTCATAGGATGTCATGAACTTGGAGACCAAGTTCATCATGGCCTCGTTCACCTTCTGGAGGGATGCCTGTCGGTCCATCGTGACAATGAACTGCGTGTTGTGTGAGTTGAGATACACAAACCGGTACCGCTCTATCTCCATGCTGTCAATCTTCCACTCCTGCAGTTTCTTGGCAGAAGAGGACACAAGCATCATGACAGCTGTGGTGTCGAGGTCCTTGTTCGGTACAATGACATCTTGAAGTATGAGTTTCCCTTCCTTGAACACATGCAGCTCGCGTATCATCTCTTCACCTCCTGAAGTGTCTGAGAGGTCCATATTGGAAGGACAGTCACTCCAGACACCAACAGGCATCCATGTCTGCCTCGGAAGAGGACTGGCTGGGGTGCCGACCTCGGAGGGGCGGCCGGGTCACACGGACTCTCACGCACCAAGGTCGGCCACGACTGATATCTCTGCACAATCGAACGTTCATGCTTCATCAATCGAGTCGTCATCCCCTCCGGAGAGGTCTTCATCGGCCGATTCTGCTTCACTGTAGTCGTCTGGAAGGTCGCCGGCAGGACCCTCCGAGTCAATTCCGACAGTCTCCTGTTCCGAACCCTCTTCGTCAGCGTCTTCTGACTCGTGCGTTTCATCGGATGAGTCTTCGATTGGTCTGGAGTCTGCATCCGAGTCAGACAAGCTCTCGGTGTCGCCTTCAGGCTCCTTGTCAAGGTCCTCATCTCGGTGCTCAGGCCCGACATCAGTGCTTTCGTGCTTCTCCTCCTCTGGTGTCTCCTTACCAACTTCAGCCTCGGGCTTCTCCTCCGAGGGTGTTGAAACAGGCTCGGTCACTGTCGGAGCGGTCACTTCCGGAGTGGACTCAGCTACGTGCTCGAGCTCCTCACGCAGCTCCGACTCAAAGTCGGTCGTGGTTCTCGGACCGGGCTCAGCCACTCCTTCAAGAGCGTCGAGTTCGTCGAGAAGCGCAATGGTCTCGGGACTCACCACTTCCTCGCCCTCTGCTGCTCCGACCTCAAGAGCTGGTGCAGCCATGTCGAGTTCTGCAAGACCGGGGGCGAGTAACTCCGAGATGACCGCGCCAATGTCCTTTATCCCTTCCACTGTCGCGCGGCGACCGGCCTCTATACTCTTCAGAGCACGGTTGATTTGCTTGATCTGGTACGGGACTCGCCAGCGGCGTACGGCGGTCACAGTTCCTGCCAGAAGACCAAAGGCGACTGTCATCGAAGCGACCAGGAGGACTGTGTCGCGCGCCACTCTGAAGCCCAGTATTGATACTGTTGGGGGATCCACATACACAAGTACGTACTGCGGCGTGTCGTCAGCCGATGTGGTCCAGTTCTGATAGCCAAATGCAGAGGCGACTATGCGTATCTGCTTCGGGAAGGGACTGACCTCTCCGAGCTCGCTTCCGCGAAGATGGATGATGTAGTGAGTGCCGTTGAACTGGTCACTGGAGACCGTTACGAACGCAGAATTGCCAATCTGGTATTGTACCAGAGCAGTGGCGACTGCAGCCACAGGTACGTTGTTAACAATGTCCCAGTACGCGAAGACTAGGTCTAGGTCTTGTTCAGACTCCACCCGATACGGTCCGCCACGAATCTCGGTTGCAGCGGCCAGACTGAGCGGAATCGAGCAGACTGCAGTTGTGTGGTTGGCCAGAGATGATGTGAAGTTAAGGTGGTACCTTCCCGGCACTGCAAGGGTTGTGTCAGCAGATGGGTCAAACTGGAACACATAGACCCCGTTGGAGAAGGAGGCTGTGCGCAGCAGTCCAGCCCACATGAAGGTCACTGTCGCTCCAGCGAGAGGTGTGCTGTTCCACGCATAGGTGTATGCCAGACGAACCTGAATGCTCCTGTTGACAGAGAACACGACCACCAACGGGTCGGCGTTCAAAGGAGTCAACACAGTCTCAAGCGGCAGGACATTGAGCACAATCTGCACAGCTGGAATGGAGTAGTTCTGCTTCGACGCAACAACAACCAGAGTACGCGTACCAGAGGGTACTCGACCTGTGTCGATGGTCCCCGAGTACAAGTCGTACACGCTGTCGTAGGAGAATGACCCATTGACTGTGGGATAGCCGGACCAGTAGAAGCCTGCTGACTGGACAGACATCCTTGATGTGGTGCCGTTGATTCTCACTTCAAACACCAAGACGAATTGCTGACCCCAGTCGTGGGTTGTGTCATATGGATAGACGAGTACATGTGCTGGCTTGGGGTCGACCCGCACGGTGACTTCAATCTCACCGTCGACATAGTTCGGGATGCTATACGCGACCACTGCCGTATAGGGTGTGTCGGAAGCGCTGAAGAAATCGCTGGAGAGCGCGACCAGAACAAAGGTACCATTGCCCAGTGACGTGAAGTTCGCTGCAGACGCACCATACCTGAACGTGACTGTTGCGCCAGTCCAGATGTACTCGTCGTGCACGATGTCTCGCAGGTGCACTCTCACAACGATGTTTTCCGACCAGATGACTGGGTCGACCGCTTCGGCCGTCAACTCGGTGGGCGTCTGCAGGACGAGCACGATAATGGTTATAGTCAACGGGGCCTCATAGCCAACCTTCTGAAGAGTCACGGTGAAGAAGTACATGGTCGGAGCCAGTCTGGTGTCGGCGCTCATTCCAAGGTCACGGCTATCCACCTCAAGCTCATAGAGTCCGCTTCCGAGGTCTCTGGTGCCGCTGACGTTCGCAAGAAGCATGACAGTCTGCTTCCACAGGATGATCTGAGCAATGTCAGGTGATGAGACTCCCTGCATGCCATCGATTGTTGTCATCCATGTGAAGTTCAGCAAGAATGTGTCAGCATAGTACACTGTGAGGAGAGGCGTTCCAGTGGTCGCAACTGTGGGCGTTGCAACCGCCTTGACATAGACATTCACACTCGTAGACTTACAGCCAACTCTGTGTGCTTCCACCAGAGCCACATATGTTCCCGGGCCCGGCAACTGTGACACAGGTAACGTGAACCAGTAGTATTTGCCAGTAGCATTCTCTGTCATCATGGTCTCGACGCCCGCTGCAGGAATGCTGAGTGTCATCGTCACGCCACTGACATAGCTCGCACCATCAGACATGTCACCCGCTACCAGGATGATGGTTATCGTTCTGGTCCAGTATTCCATGATTGGATCCTGTTCGGACATGCCAGCCTCACCAGTGACCTGAAGAGGTACGAGGACCCGGACCGTCACCAGGGCGGAGGCAGCAGTCCGGTTCTGAAGCCACAGTGAGAAGGAGACTGTGCTATTCGATGCCTTCTGCACTGCCAGCATTTGTAGGCTGTAGGAGCCATCAGCGTTGTCCACGAGATGGACTTCACCAGTCCAGTTGATTGCAACCAGCGACGCTCCAGCAAGGGGTAGAAGCGGGGATGTCTGCCTGTAGACCAGAGCAAACTGAGCATAAGTCCCCCACTCGATTGTCAGCGTGTCAGTACTGGTCAGGACTATCTCCGTCGTAGCTGGCGACACCGAGAACGTACCGGAGAGAACAGTAGCAGTGACATAGTTGGCTTTTCTCACCGTGGCTTCTATCCTATAGGTGCCATTCGCTACAAGCATCCGCGAGTAGCTGTAGACCAACAGAGGAGAGCTGTCCGTGTATACGGTCTGGTTGGTCAATGGGTCAATCCATCGCAGGGTCACCGAGTCGACCGTGGGCACCGACGTACCGTGGGGTATGTCAAGCAACTGGAGTGTTGCGGAAGACAAGCCTGAACCCCAAGTATAGCTTGAGGGTGGAACACTCCATACCAAGGAAGTGGTGATGGGCTTGACCTCTACCGTCAAGTCAACGGTTCTGTTCACACAGCTTGCGCGGTATAGCCAGATGATTACATGGTAGACCGCTGCGTCAGAGGCGTTGAGACTTGCATCAGAGAAGCGATACAGCCCACTTCCAAGGTGGACCATGTTGCCCGTAGAGACCAAGTTCATCTCGTGGTCATAGACTGTGTAGTTGTAGTACGACAGGTCAGAGACATTGAACGGCTGTCGTCCGGTGGGTGCGACGTATAGAGAGTAGATCTGACTGACCCCGTCTGACCAGTAGACACTGACAGACGTCGATCCCTTGGCAGTTGTCTGCTGAGCCGTGATGTACACGGTGATTTGATGTGTGGCAGGATCATTGTAACCAGGCGCATGGGCGTCCAGCTTTATGATATACGGTGTGCTGCTCGCGTTCATCTTGAAGAGCAGCGTATCAATCGCCACGGTGAAGAACATGCTACCTGAACTCTCATGCCTCACGTACAGTGGAGCAATGGAGTTCCATGTGCCAAAGCCAATCGGCGCACCGCCATACCAGATTGTGAAGTTCAACCAACCAGTGGAGTAGTCGGAGAGTGGAATGTCAGTCCATGTCGTGGACCCGGTTCGATTGTACCATCCGACTGTGAAAGTATAGTTGCCTGCGAAGTACCAGATCTCTGCAGAGACCGTACAGTTCAGCTCCGTATATGCAGACCCATAGACAAGGGCGACCAGTTCAACACGGTTCCAACGCCAGAAGTCCACGCCTGCATAGACGGACTGCGGCCCGACGGTAGTCCCGGCCTTGGTGACTACAACCGTGTAGGACAACGGGAGAGCTGTGTCATTCGCCTTGATATATGTGAAATTGTAGAACCCGGTGCTGTCACTGTATGCTGTGATGAGCGGCTGTCCATTCGCATAGACCTTTATCTCCGCAGATGTGACACGGTTGTGTGCATCGTCCTCTACAAGAACCCGCAGACTTGTCAGCGGAATTCGCATCTGCGTGAAACTCGCGGTCTGGACGTCATTCAGTGTGACGGAGTTGTTGTAGGTCAGTTGTCCAAAGTTGTCATTCCTGTACAGGAAGACAGTCCATGTGCCGTTCAGGACTCTGTAGAACTCCACATTCCCCGAGCTGTCTGTGAGGTGAGTGACGTTATACTTTGAGTCGCCTTCAGCCACAGGATATGGGTCACCGGTATCTTTCTTGGAGAGACGAATGTATGCGTCCTGCACACTCAGACCATCGTAGGCGGCCACATGGAAGCTTATGGTGACCAGCGGGAGTTGCCAGTCACGCACAAGGTCTCCGTTTATTTCACTCTCTGCAATCGAGTGGGATACATAGTTGTCAAAGTCCTGCCACTGATAGATGTGCCCTGTGTCAGTGTCAGAGTAGGAGAATCTGAAAGTCCAGTCACACTTGGGGACTCTGTAGAATGTCACATACCCGCTTGAGTCAGTACTGCGATAGTCCAAGTAGCGCCAGTTGGATGGGTTGCTGTCTGTGCTGTTGTACAACCGAATCAAGACCGTCTCAGCATCAACAGTACCCAGATCACCACCCATCAGGTCTTCGAGATGTATGGTGATTGATGCCAGCTCAAGAACGATACTCACAGGGGTGAAGGGCCCTGTTACAAGCCTCTGCCCACTCCACGTCACATTCATGCCAGTGGACCCTGTCTGTTCCTGAAGCCAAGTCCTAGAGTCAATCCATGCAACAATACCGTAAGTCTTGTTGAGAAGGCCCAGGAATGTGACATTTCCATTTGTGTCCGTCAGCGCTGTGTACGGAGTACCGTCAGCCTTGAGGAGACGAGAACCAGTTGCAAGATTGATGAGAGTGACGTTGGCACCTGAGATGTCGGAGCCGCCGAGGTCCTTGACATTGATTCGGAAGGAATACGACGAGATTGGCCCCACTGTCCGGAAGACGGGGAGATAGCGCGATGTGGCATTGAAGATGCGCATATAACCGTTAGTTCCCTCAGTGGCATTCCAGACTGCGATTGCGCAGGTCTCTTCAAGGACAGTCCCCGAGACTGCGTAGATAGTGGGAATCACCGTGTCCCAGAACTCGTAAGATGATTGATCCCACCATCTGTAGTAGTAGTTGTCATATTCATTGGGGTATGACGGGTTCGTGTTCCAGCTGTTGTGAGAGATTCTCACAGTGCCATGAGATATGCCGTTCTCATTCCACCAGCCGAAGCCCGCCGGTTTTCCCTTGTTGCCGCTCTGCGCCCAGTTGCTGTGGTAGGTCTGTGTGCCATCGACGGCAACTTCGACCGCACGGGTTGTCAGGTATGGATACCACACCCACTCGTCGGTACGACCACTTCCTGATACCGTGCCCGTGTACTGAATGTAAGTCCTAAACACCCAACCCCACTTGTAGAAAGTGTAGGTGACATTCATCTTGGCATAGGAGCCGAATGGTATCTGCGTCGTGTAGTTGATGAACAGCGGACCCTCAACGTTCACGAATGTTGTGCCGGCAATGGGCGCAACTCCGCTTGTGCCCGATCCTCCGAGGCCATCAGGGTTCCAGTGCATGCTCCCTTGGTTTGTCCCCCAGTTCCAGTTCCAAGAACTATCAGCCATCTTGTGAGCGCCATTTGTCATCTTTCCTCCGGCTGCGTTGTACATGGTTACATTGTACCACTCACCCCGGAAGCTCCAGAAGTTGGGCGAGAACTTGCCCGACAGAGTACCGGTAGTGCGTGCAAACCACACAACTGCCTCATACTGGGCTTCCTCAACACCCAGGTCCTCTGAGTAGTATATCCAGTAGGTGGCAGTCGAATCCGCGGCGATATTGGCATACCAGAATACAGATGCGCTCTTGAGATACACACCTCCGTCCCAGAACGTCTTGTTGTAGACCTGTGACGGCACCTCGATACCAGACGAGTCAACAACACGAATGGAGTTGGGTGCACATGTGTTGATGTCGAAGGTTGTAAAGACATGTGTGGGCACATCGAATCGGGCTGTCGCGTTAGTGTCGGTCAGGTTGACATGGCGTCGGTAGTGGTAGGAGGTGTTCCACCACGGTGTGTTCTCATCAATGTTCGCCTGGACACTTCTACCGGACTGCGGAGTCGGACTCAGACCGTATGAATCCGGACTCGACGTCCCGGCCAAGACCGGAAGCATGAACACGATTGCAATCGCCACAATCATAGTGATTCGCAGTTGATTCTTCATTGCCTATCGAGCCTCCTGTTCAAGTGCTGTCCTGTTGCTGGGATGGAATCTCTTCAGAACATCGAGGTAGTGACTTGCCTGTCTGCTGGGTATGTCCTCGCTGTTGTAGAGCTCGACTGTCCGCTGGATGAGCCACTCTGGATATACCGTCATCACTTGCGGGTTGCTCTTCAGTAGGAGCAGTTCACGGCCCTCTTCATCGTTGAGCCGCACTACTATGTGCGACTCCTCGAGCCTCTTGATCTGCGCCCGGAGCTTCTTCTTGTCGGTTCCCAGGAGTGCTCCCAGCTTCTCGATGTCAAGGGGACCCTCACGAACCTTCATGAGTACATCATAGATATCGAAGTCGAGCAGGAGCTTTGCCAGCTCTGCTGCCTCCGACCATATCGTTTCAAGGAGGTCCTTGCGAAGCCGGGCAATGTATCCGCGGTGATACTTCCGAAGGATGTCCAGATACTGGTCCACGACCTCCGGCGAGACCATCCCGGTCCGGATGGAACGAACTGCATCAGAGGGTACTGCCCTGAGGACCAGAATTGCTCGAGTGAGGTATATCACCTCGGACGCCAGTCCTTCCACCCACCCCGTGGCAATCACACCCATCTTGACAAGTGGACGAAGCACTATGTCCACATCAATCTTCTTTCCGACCTCCTCAAATATCAGACGTTCGAGGTCCGATGACTGCATTGTCCCGTCCTTCATCAGGCTCTGAAGGATAGCACGTCGCACCGGGTCGTTCAGCACCAGTGCCTGTTTCTGTTCCATGGACATCTCGGTGTAGCGAGAGATCTGCCCGTACAGCTTGGGTACCATCTCAACATACTTGTTCTCCTCGGTGGTCAGGAATATCTGCGTTGCAATCTCGGGCAGTGCATCCTTGTAGATCTCGGGTTCCTCATCGGGCGATAGAACAAGAAACACCATTGACGGCAGTCCCTTCAAATGCATATTCAAGCCGCCATAGTACACAGCGAGCTTGAAGTCATTGAAGCTGAGAGAGGTGAATCCAGGCTTCTGAGACTCCTCAGTCTCACCCAGAGTGGCAATACCATATACTCTCATCGAGGTCGTAGGGTCAAGACCAAGCACAAGACTCTTGGGGGTCTTGGCTGTCACAACGGGTCCTAGCTCATCATCCCATTTCAGAACAGCAAGTCCTTCGGGCATGGCATATTCTCCTATGTAGTGCGTGTTGTATGGGGTTCAGCCATCTGCGGACAGTCACAGCATCTGCGTTAGGCCAGACACATCATTCTCCAGCAAGCACTCTAGTACTTAATAAGCGAATCTTGGATGAAACTTCGACACCGCATGGGGGAAGCGTCGCAGGCGCCTACGGGCGTCTGAATATGGACACCACAATGTTGTTTCCGAAGCCGCCGATGTTGTGACAGAGACCGTATTCGGGGGAGTCAACTTGCATGCCCTTGGGAAGCTCATTTCGCAGCTGCAGAGTCACATCACGTATCTGAGCAACCCCAGTGGCTCCAGTTGGATGGCCTCTGGCCTTGAGACCACCTGTAGGGTTCACGGGGATTGACCCCTCAACCTGAGTGGAACCATCGACAATGTGTTGAATGGCCTTGCCGCGCTCCACCAGACCCACGTCCTCCATGTCGATGATTTCGAGAATAGAGAAGGCATCATGTAGTTCACATACACTGATATCACCGGGGCCTATGCGAGCCATCTGGAATGCAGCTCGTGCAGCATGAACCGTGGCAGAGAGGGAGGTGAGACTCGATCGGTGTTGTACTGCATGATAGTCCGTGGCATGTCCCAGTCCAACGACCTGCACAGCTCGGTCCAGACAGCCCAGCTGACGCGACTTCTCTTCAGAAGCGAGGACTATAGCAGCAGCCCCATCGCTCGTTGGACAACAGTCGTAGACGGTGAGAGGGTCTGCAACAGTCTTTGAGGCATTTACCTGTTCGACAGTCACCTCCTTGCGAAAATGAGCCAACGGATTCCGAGCACCATTCCTGTGGGCCTTCACTGGAACGAGCGAGAGTTGGTCCCTTGTCAGTCCGTAGTCATGCATATACCGTCGTGCGATGAGCGCTGCCAACGAGGCAGGAGTGCCACCATACCTTGTCTCACTCTCGTATGACATCATCTTCGCAAGGATTCTCGATGCGACCCCCCGCTCAACACTCGACATCTTTTCCACGCCGACCACGAGCACCGTCTCAACCAGACCCGACGCAACCATGGCGTAACCCACTTCGAAGGCGCTGGACCCAGCTGATGGGCCGGTCTCGACGCGAGTGGCTCCTGCAGGAACGAGTCCAATCCGGTCGGCAACGAGGGTTGACAGGTGTCCCACCCCGGTGAACTCATCGGGATTCTGTGTCGCCACGACGAGTCGATCAACCGTGGACGATGCGATAGCGCAGTCTGCCATTGCCTCGATGGCAGCAGACTCTGCGAGCTCAAGTATGGACTGTGAGAGGACACCGAAAGGGGTCATTCCCACACCAATCACGCGTACGGGTCTCAATCGTCCCAACCTCACTCAACCAGAACAAGAAGGTCGTCTGGAGTCACTGCTGAACCAGGACGAACATTCAGCTCTTTTACCCGACCAGACTTTGGAGCCTTGAGCTCATTGAACATCTTCATGGCCTCGAGGATACACACAGTGGCCCCCGACTCGACGCTGTCACCGACTTTCACCCGGACTTCTGTGATCTTCCCGGGCATCGGAGGGTAGACACCCCCTGCGACTCGCTTGCTTCGGGATGAAGCAGAAGAGACGACCGCTCTGCTGTCAACGGTCTTAGGGACCCGTTCCACAACCACGTTCTTTGATTCACCGTTGAGCTCAACATGAACGTTGGTGCCCTGTCGTCTGAGGACTTTCACTCTGTGGTCGGTGACACCATCATTTACGAAGACCACACCATCCTTATCAGGAGTTGGCTTTAGCGTGAAGCTCTGGTCCCCGACACGTACAATGAGCACTCCACCCTCATCCAGTCGCCTCACATCCGCTTTCAGTGTCTTCTCGCCGATGGAAACATTGTACTCCTGACTCATTAGGGACCACCTTGTAACCGTGACCGCATTATCTCTCTCCGCCCCGCCCTGCTCCAGTTCACAGTGCTCTGAGCTTCAGTCCGGCCTGCCATCAACTCATCGCGGCCAGCATGTCCCCACATCGAACCCATTTCGTCACGGACACCAGTGCTCCGGACGTTTTGGGACTCGACATGTAGAGCTGCAATTATGATTGCAACCTCCTGTTCCAGCGATATCCGCCCCAGCTTCTTGCGTTCGGCCCGACGCTTGAGGAAGTCAAGCGCATACTGTGGGAACAGGGCATATGATACCTCGTCCCTTGGCAAATGAGGAATCAGTTTCAGTGCTTCGCGGGCCTTTGGCATCTCGGGCTCAAGAAGGTCCGCAGCACGGACATCCAGTGGCTTCTCGTCGCCGAGAATCATCTTCCTAATCTTGGGGTCAATCTCGCCGGGGGGACGACCGTAGAAGCCTCGAACGTACTGCTTCACTTCGTTTGGCACAATCTTGTACCGCTCGCCAGTTATGACATTAAGCGTGGCCTGCGTGCCAACGATCTGGCTCGTCGGGGTGACCAGCGGTGGGTAACCGAGTTCCGCTCTCACCCGTGGCACCTCCGCAAGCACCTCGTCATAACGGTCTTGGGCACCCTGTTCTCTCAGCTGTGCATCCAGATTGGAGAGCATCCCTCCCGGGATCTGAAACACAAGGACTTGCGGGTCAACACCCTGAAGGTTGCCCTCAAACTGAGAGTACTTGCGGCGGACCCTTCTGAAGTAGTCCGCTATCTCGGCGAGCAGAGTGATGTCCAGTCCAGTGTCAAAAGGAGTCCCTCTCATGGCCTCCACAATCGACTCAGTGGCTGGCTGAGAAGTCGACATGGAGAGGGCGGATATGGCACAGTCAACGACATCCACACCCGCTTCCGCTCCTCGCATGTAAGCCATGGAAGCCATACCGCTGGTATAGTGGGAGTGCAGCTGCACTGGTAGGCCGACCTCTCTCTTCAGGCGTGATACCAGATCGAAGGCGGCCTGAGGCGATATGAGACCGGCCATGTCCTTGATGCAGATCGAGTCGGCGTCCATGGCCGCGAGCGTCTTTGCGAACTCAACATAGCGGTCTGTCGTGTGCACAGGTGAGAGTGTGTAGCTGATGCTCGCCTGTAGATGAGCGCCCTCTCGCTTCACTGACTTCATCGCTGCAGACATGTTTCGTTCATCGTTGAGAGCATCAAAGACTCTGAAGATGTCAATCCCCACTTTCACTGCCTCGGCCACGAAGGCCTCGACCACATCATCAGGGTAGCCCCTGTACCCAACCAGATTGCCGCCGCGAAGAAGCATCTGAAACTTGGTGTGCGGCATGGCATCGCGTAGAAGCTCGACGCGTTCCCATGGGTCTTCGTCCAGAAAGCGCATCATCGAGTCAAAGGTTGCTCCTCCCCACATCTCAAGGGAATGGTACCCGACTCTGTCAATCTTCTCACAAATCGGCAGCATATGCTCTGTCCGCATACGGGTCGCAATCAGTGACTGATGGGCGTCGCGAAGAGTGGTGTCAGTGATTCGGAGCCTTGCCATGTTGAACAACAGCGACAACTTGAGGACATGTATATAGTCGTTCTGCCGAGCTTAACCGGGACAGTGGACACTTACCGTCATGTGCGTCGAGTGCTGGACCATGAGACGTCGCTGACACACGCCTCCCTTTACTCGGACGACAAACGGAGTCGGTTTCAGTGTAGTCTGTGGCAGCATGTACAACAGGAGGTGAGAGAGTTCCAAAGCACAGGAATGGCAGATGAGGTGTCCCACTCTATGACGCCGGTGTGTCATTCCTCGTCACTAGTGCCATCTTCGGATGTGCCTTTGGGATAGTTATCGCCTGTTTTGGCCGCAGAATGTACCTGAAGAAGAAGGCGGAGATGGAACAGCCTTGGCAGAAGCAGGCCGGTCCTTCGAACGACGACTCTACGATTTGGTAGGTGTCACTCTGCCTAGCCGCATTTCAACACGTCAAGATAGCAGTCCTCAGGATAGTAGTTCCTCTCGTTGCGGTCATGGTTGGGGTACCAAACTTGGGCAAAGAAGGGGTTCCTCTTGGCCTCCTCATCGTAGTCCCACGGAGGGGGTAGGCAGTTGGGACACCAGTGGCCTGCCTTGAGCACAAGATATGGACTGCCAGAGAACTGATGGCCGACTGCACAAGTCCACTCTAGTCTCTCATACATGTCACCACTCCATTCACTGGAGACAAGCGCACCACCGCGAAATGCGGCTGCGCTTCGAAGGTCTTCAATCTCCAGACGGGGCTTTGATTCATCGTAACCGTGACTCAACCGCACCCATGCTGGTCGCAGGTCAGGCATGTCGGGGTCGTCCCAGTCGCCAATCTGCTCGTATCTCTCATAGGAGCCATAGAAGGCTGAGATTCTCCGGTCGTTTCGTGACTCGTACCAGAACAGAGTACCGTCTGGTCCGCGTACCATCTGCTCCATCCTTCGCCTGGCAGCTCTCTGGACAATCACTCGCAGGCCCGGAATCCGAAGCAGACCTGCAGCGAGCCTGACGACCAAAGGCCTGTTCTCCATCACTTGGCGATAGTGGTCTTCAATGCTCTCCCTCCAGTTGTGGATGTACTCGTTCAGAATCCAGCTGTCTTCAAAGAACTGGCAATGGAAGTTTCGGAGAGCGAACCACTTTCGTTCCATGATCTTGCGATAGTCGCCGAGCCCGAGAAGTCTCATCATGCGTTCTATGTACTCAATGAAGACCACCCTACATGACGGGCCACCCCCCATGTTGTAGACACGCCGCCAGAAGTCCGAGTCTCTGGGAACGTCTAGGCAGTTCACCAGACCACGTCCTGCGTCTGCCACCGTATTCAACTCAATACATGTGTCTATGGGCTGATGGAACATTATTGGATCCATGAGGCTCATCGCGTCAGGGACTGCAATGTAGGTCTGTCTCAACGAGACCCAGTACTTCAGACCTGACTCTATGACTGCGCGTTCTCCTCGAATCTTGCATGTGGCATAGAAGTCAAAAATGGATGGCTTGAGTGGGTCGCCAACCCGGCCCATATGGATTGACTGCAGCCGGTCTCCGGTCTCAGCGACCGACCCGACGTAGACAAGCCGGATGTGTTCGGCGCCACCAACTTCGTGGATTGCCTTTACGACGTACTGTATCGCTGTCACGTTCACGGCCTTTGATGTCTCAGGGTCATGGTCTGCGGCGGGAGCTATGAACGCCATCGGGCAGAGAATGGAGTCGACACCACGGACGGCTTCTAGAATGTCCTCATAGACAGTCGCGTCCCCCCAGACAATCTTGAGTCCGTGACCCTCTTGGACTCTCTGGGTGAGACAGTCGAGTCCACACTCGACTGCGTATGGAGTGAACATCCTGCGATTCTTCTCAGACGGACGAAGAAGCAGGACAATGTCGTACTGTCGCTCTCCGTTCTCACGCTTCCTGTTCCAAAGCTCGATGAATGCGGCGTAGCCCATAGAACCGGAGGCACCGAGTAGTAATACCTTCTCCTTGGTCGTCATCAACATCTCTACGGGCTGCAGATGACCGCAGCACAAGTATATGAGTGAGTCGAAGTGGCCAGTGGCGAGGCCTTCACTCTAGGTGCCATGGATACCCCGCCGCGGCTAAAGTGGGATGTTACCATGCTTCTTTGGGGGGCGATACTGTCGCTTGCCAGCCAACATGTCCAGACCCTTGCATATGAGCGGTCTCGTCTCATGAGGGAAGATCACTTTGTCAATGTAACCCAGCCCTGCAGCAACGTACGGGTTGGCAAACCTCCGACGGTACTCCTCGACGAGTTCAGCCCGTTTCTTCTCCTTGTCCTTCGCCTCATCAATCTCCTTTCTGAAGATGATGTTGATGGCCCCGTCTGGCCCCATCACGGCAATCTCAGCCGTTGGCCATGCATAGACCAGGTCCGCTCCGATGTGTCTGGACGACATGACATCGAACGCGCCACCATACCCTTTTCGTGTGATTATGGTGATCTTGGGGACGGTGGCCTCGGCAAAGGCATACAGTATCTTGGCACCATGTCGAATGATACCGCCATATTCCTGTGTTGTACCGGGCAGATAGCCGGGCACGTCCATGAAAGTTATGACCGGGATGTTGAATGCATCACAGAATCTCACAAAGCGGGCGCACTTGTCAGACGCATTGATGTCGAGCGTACCTGCAAGGTGTGCCGGTTGATTCCCGACGATGCCCACAGATCGACCATCCATACGAGCGAAACCAATTATCATGTTCTTCGCCCAGTGTTCCTGCACCTCAAAGAACTCGCCATTGTCGACGATCTTGCACACGACATCTCGCATGTCATACGGGACATTTGGATTGTCAGGTACTACCTCATCGATTGTCATGTCGACATCTTCAGCTGAATGACCCGTCTGAACTCTGGGGGGATCCTCCATGTTGTTGCTGGGCATGTAACTCAGGAGTCTGCGAATCTGCTGGAAGCACTCCTCTTCGTTCTCACTTGCAAAATGCGCGACACCGCTGATCGAGTTGTGAGTCATCGCACCGCCAAGCTCCTCGAACGTGACCTCCTCGCCAGTGACGGTCTTGATGACCTCCGGTCCAGTGATGAACATGTGCGCGGTACCCTTGACCATGAGGATGAAGTCTGTGACAGCAGGGCTGTAGACGGCACCCCCAGCACACGGACCGATGATTGCGGATATCTGGGGTATGACCCCACTGGCATGCGTATTGAGCCGAAAGATGTTGCAATAGGAAACTAGGCTCTTGATCCCCTCTTGGATTCTGGCACCCCCGCTGTCGTTGAGACCAATTACCGGTGAGCCAGCTGACATGGCCATCTCCATTATCTTCACAATCTTGTTACCATACATCTCGGACAGCGAGCCACCGAACACAGTGAAGTCCTGACTGAATACGAAGACCTTCCTGCCATCAATAGTCCCATAACCAGTTATCACGCCATCACCGAGTATCTCCTTCTTGTCGAGTCCAAAGGCCGTCTCACGATGGACAACAAACTCATCAATCTCGACGAACGAACCGGCGTCAAGCAGGCGGTCGATGCGCTCACGAGCAGTGAGCTTTCCAGCCTCGTGCTGCTTCTTGATACGATCGAGACCTCCGGCCTCAAGGGACTTCTCGCGTCGCTTCTTCAATTCGTCGAACTTCTGACTGGGCATTATGAAGACCTCTCGTGGTGTTGAGGCATCCGCAGGAAGAGATCTCGATTTGAATGTTGGGATTCCCAGCAGAAAGGAATAACCGTCACCGTGAACGCACACTACACGAGGTTCCATGGAGACATGCAAACTGTGCCTGAAGAAAGCTCGTGTCAAGACTAAGACAACACTATACTCGTGTGTCTTATGTGGCGCGAAGAGGTGCGGCGACCATACAATCTGGGTACCCGCCAGTGAGTTCGATAGAGAGATGGATACTGCCGCCGCAGCACGTCTGCTCTTCAAGTCGGAACCTATAGGCGGTTGGCTCCCCTTCTGCGAGCATATCGCTCATGTGCCGCAGGGCGTATCAAAGAGACTGGGGGCAGACAAGACGTCTGGGGCAATTGTCGAGAAGATTCCTGTACATGAGAGGCCCTCGGGCATCGACATCTTCCCAATGTGGCAGACCGGTGTAGTAGAAGCGGGCAAGGAGAAGAAGTGGGAGACGAACAGATTTGAGGCGTCCTGCCAGTTCTGGAAGACACTTGTGCTTGCTGTCAGGACAGCCGGTAGGACAGAGTGGAAAGATGTCTCAGCCACTGCACTCTACGACCGCTTGGTCTGCAACTCGGCGAACATGAACTCGCTATTCTTCACCATGAAGTGCGAAGAGTTCGAGTCATTACTTGGTGACAGTCCAACACTATGGAAGCTTATGAGCACAATCTGTTCCAGGTGCGGTGCCACTGTCTGTCTCAACAGACTGGCCCCATTTCACGACCAGCGAGTGTTCTCAAAACTGATACGGGAACCAAACTCGGTCATAAGGCAGCACTAGTAAGTGAGTGCGCTTGAGTCAATATGCTTCCGAGTCGGCTAGTCTTGAACCATGGAGTAGAAGAAGCAAGTCGGTGCGGCAGCGCGGTGCTCCAAGGACTCGAGATGCAGCCAGACCGCAGAAGAAAGAATGATAGAGAGAATGTGCTCTCTCAGACTCCATTCCAAGACGTGCGGCTCTACTCTCATCTCAAAGAATAAAAGCCAGCACAACAGAACTATCATCACTGTACTTAGTGTGCCTATGTACCACAACCACGAAGGACGGTGACCAAACTGTCGGTGCATCTCTCCAGAAGCGCTTTGAAAGTACTGGAAGGCCTTGCCACCAAGGGTCCCAAGACGCCACGAGACCTCAGCAAGGAACTCGACCTCGCCCCTAGGACGGTCACTTACGCGCTTCAACGACTGCTACGCTGGAAGCTCTGCCGCAAGATGCCCAACCTGTCAGACATGAGACAGCCGCTCTATGCTCTCAATCCGCAGGCAGCTGAGCTTCTCAGGAGATATGGTCTGGACACCGCAGTGAGGGAGATGCCTTCGGGAATAGGCGGACCCCGTTAGACACAACACTTCCCACTCTCGCCACTCTGTCAGTGAAAGACTCATGCTGTCATGACACGGGCCTGAGATGGACAACATCACCAACCTCGATAGAGACCAGAGCACCTGTGTCAGTACTGACTCTCAACGCTCCGTCGCCACGAAAACCAATAGCAGTCCCGACAATCTGGTCCCCTCCGTACTCGATACGAACTCTGCGGCCGAGGGTCGTGCAGTGGTGGGCCCACTCATCCATCACACGGTCAAATGACAGAGCCCTGTCGACCATACAGACACGCTTGTCGATCTCTTCGAAGACAGCAGAGGCAAGAGCTGCAAGTGGAGTCTGAGCGGAAGTCCAGACGGACAGAGAGGTCGCCTCAGGAGCCTGCTGGGCCGGGAGTGACTCGAGTGGCGTGTTGACGTTTAGACCGACTCCAATCACTGCCATCACACACTCTCTATGGGTGACAAGCTCCGATAGCACCCCGCCGATCTTGAGCCCATCGATCACGAGATCATTGGGCCACTTGATTTGCAGTTCGACTCCGGTCACCCTCTTGACCGCGGCAACAGTTGAGCAGGCGACAAGGAATCCAAGGAGAGGACTCTGTTCAAGGGCCACACGCGGTCTGATGGACACCGAAGCGTAGAGCCCGCCGACTGGTGAATGCCAGACACGGTTGCGACGCCCCTTTCCGGCAGTCTGCATAGTAGCAAGAACATAGGTGCCTTCATCTGCCCCTCTCAATACGAGGTCCCTAAGGTAGTCGCTTGTGGAACTCACGGACTCTAGGACAATGACACGGGGCACTAGCGTCTGTGCGTGTATAGCCTCGGCAATGGCTTCCTCGTCAAGGGTCTGCATGTCTGTTGCTTGGGACCACCCCAATAGGACTTATATCCAGTGTGATTACGGGAAGTCGATAGTGTAGCATATGACAAGTTTCTCTGGTGCCGTGATTCTCCCCGAACAACAGAAGACCCTGCTCTTCAAGAACAGGGACTTGATAGGAACCAATCACAGAGACGAGGTCTTCTATGACATGGACGCCTTCGGCATCCGCGGGAGGAACCCTGTCAATGGTGAAGTAACAGGACTTGCTATTGGTGTCAACCGACACGGGCTGGCTGTCGCGAACACCCATGTTCGGAGCACCGATGACCCCTCATACCACGTCCTGACTGAGCAAATCTTGATGTTTGCCAAGGACGCCGAAGACGGACTCAGCATGACCGCGGACATTCTCAAGGCGGGACGCAAGTATCAGTGGGGGAATCTCATTCTCGCAGACCATGACAGCATTCTGGCGATAGAGATAGCTGGCGATCAGCACTCTATCGAGTGGTCTGAGAGGAAGGTTCTGAGGACCTCCCACCACATCATGCTGGACACTGAGGACGAGCTTCGCAAGTATCATACGCAGGGTAGTTCCACCTCATTCGAGGACTCCTCAAGGAGGGTGGAACGTGGATACGAGCTACTGCGTTCAGTGAACAATGCAGGTGACGTCTTCTCGTTGCTCAAAGACCACGGCGAGTCCCCAGGTCAGGCCAGCATCTGCAAGCATGCTCTGGCACCCGACCAGTATCAGACTGCCATGAGCTATGTGATCGAGGTGGACCACAAGCAGGACACAGCCAAGCCGAAGGTGCTCTTCCATGTGGCTCGTGGCACTCCATGCAGGAGCAGCTATTCAGCGATTCCACTCATCTTTCCAGCAGACGAGGACATCATAAGGAAGGCCACCGACATGTATCAGAGTGCACTGGGCTAGACAGCTCAGGTGGCCTCTATCGTCTTGTCCTCATCGAGAACGGTCTTAGCACTCCTTAGGGTCATGAGCGACTTCTCCTTGTTGCGGAAGAAGGTGTAGAACATGAGTACGGCGAGGACATAGAGACCGGACACGAGAAGGTAGGGCAGCGTGTACAGACCTGCAGCGAGTAGCAGCCCTCCGATTATTGCGGCAACACCGCGGACGAGTGAGTCTCCGGCCCGGACCAGACCTAGGGCAGTGGCACGCTCTCGCTTCGTGAGCCCTTCCATGAAGAATGCAGTGGACACTGGTCCGGACATGTTCATGAGTACATTCCTTGACACATAGGCGAACACTGCCACCGGGAGCTCATTGACGAATCCGAGCATGAGCAAGAATGGAATAGACAGCCCCTCTGTCAGTACTACCGTCCTCACTTTGCCAATACGATCTGCCAGGGCAGGAGAGGCAAAGTTGCCAGCGGCAAGGACGACTGTGTTTATGCCGAATATGACGCCTATCATCTCTGTGCTCACATGGAAGTACTCCGAGAAGAAGATGTTGAAGTAGATGACAATCATCCCGGCACCTAGGCCTACAGTGGACACGGTGGCCGCATAACGGACCATGAATCCCCAGCTGGTGACATTCTTCAGGTCGATATGACGTCTTGGCAGGACTGTCAAGTCGGTCCGCCTGTCGCTGGACATGAAGATAATCATCGCTGACGAAATGACCAATGGTACGATGGCGAGCAATAGGGAATAACGATATGCCAGAAGCCAGTCAAGAGCGAGCACGCTCCGTATGAAGCCAGGCAGGAACCCACCAATGAGATTCCCAACGAGGACTCCGATAAGCGACATACCACCACTGACCCCAAATAGGTGTGCTCGTTCATCGTCGGATGAGAGGTCAGTGATGTAGGGTGTCCATGCCACCTGTACGAAAGCTCCTGACAACCCCAATGCGAGCTGCGATAGCATCAACATGACTCTGTCAAGTGTTGTGTACTGTATTGATACCGCAATCAGAGAGAGTGCATTGAACGCCAAGATGACCCGCTTTCTGCTCGTCCGGTCCGTCAGTAGACCAGCAGGAACGGCGACCAGAGCGGTGGCAAACATGGACAGGGAAAGAAAGAACCCAAGAAACTCCTTCTCGATTCCGCCCTCGCTCAGGGCGACAAGCATATACAGATTGAAGATCACGCCACTGATTCCGCCTGAGAAGGCAGAGAACACGCCAGACGCGATGTAGAGCCTCGCATCTCTGCGAAACAGCCGAATCTTGTCTGCGTAACCAAGTTTCGACTGCGATTTCATGAGGTCATGCTCACCTGCCAATGGCTTGGCGCATGGTGGGGCATTGGTTCCACCTTTATGGTTTCCTGAACGTACACAATACCGCAAGACTAAATGCATCCTTTGCTGCGTTCAGCAGTCGATGAAGAGTATTGACCTCAGAAGCGACACCTTCACGCTTCCCACCGACGAGATGATTCAGGCCATCGTAGACGCTCACAGGTCAGGTCGACTTGGCGACGATGTGGCAGGAGAAGACGAGGTCGTTAACGAGCTCCAAGAGAAGGCCGCCCGGATTCTAGGGAAAGAGGCAGCACTCCTCGTCACATCTGGCACACAGGGAAACATCGTATCGCTTCTGGCACAGGCAAGACCTGGCGATGAGATTGTGGTGGAGGAGAGGTCACACACCTACGTCTTCGAAGCCGGTTCGATGGCGTCTCTGGGAGGGCTATATCCAAAGCCCGTCAGAGGCATGAGAGGTTACATAGAACCCAAGACACTTGTTTCAGCCATCAGTCCAGATGATCCGCACTATGCCAAGACCTCGATGGTTGTGATTGAGAACACTCACAACTACGCGGGCGGTGTGATTGTCCGACCCGAGCAGGTGAAGGCACTTGCCGATGTTGCTCATGAGAGAGGACTACGCGTTCACTGTGATGGAGCACGGCTATTCAATGCCGCTGTCGCGCTCGAAGTACCTGCCAGCAGACTCGTGGAGTCTGTGGACTCGGTGCAGATATGCCTGAGCAAGGGACTCTCGGCACCTGTCGGTTCGCTGGTCGCAGGAACGGAGGAGTTCATTCGTGAGGCTCACAGATGGAGAAAGAAGCTGGGCGGAGGAATGAGACAGGCGGGAATAATCGCTGCGCCGGGCATAGTCGCACTTGAGAAGATGGTCGCAAGACTGAAAGAGGACCATGCGAACACCAAGTTGCTGTATGAGGGCTTGAAGAGGATTCCCGGACTTGTCATGGAACCCCCGGAGACAAACATACTATTCGTTGAACTAAGCGCGTGCGGTATCGACCTGCCCCAACTGGCGGCAAGACTCAAAGAGAAAGGTATTCTGATATACGGCGAGTATGGGACCCGAGCGCGATTCGTGCTCAGCAGGATGGTGACACATGATGACGTACTATATGTGGTGGACACCATCGAAACAATCCTGTCGCGCTATGCCTAGTCTCCACTAGTTGCTGCATGGGGCCCAAGAGGTCTGTCTGCTGGGTCTATTGGGCAGCCTTCGACTTCGCGTCGGCGACCAGTCTTGTTATGTGCTCTTTCCAGCTTGGCTGGAGGGCCAGAGCACGCTCGGCGCATTTGATGCATTCATCGAACTGACCCAGTCTCAGGTGGAGCTGGGCCTTGTAGTACCAAGCGTGGGCGTAGTCTGCCGAGAGCGCTATAGCCCTTGCATAGGATTCAAGGGCCTCACTGTAGCGGCCACTCTTCTCGTGGGCTCTTGCCGCTCGATAGTAATCGAAGTGAGTCACTCTCTCGTCGGGAGGCAACGCGAATACCTCCTGTTGATACAATGGTTCTGATACCAGATAAATCTGCTGAAGACCATTGTATGCTCGTCAAAGCGACGCAGCGACGAGCCGCTTCGAGTCTGCCACCCGATCTATGACTTCTCGCTCAGCTCGAGAAGAACACCAGATGTGGCCTTGGGATGGACAAAGGCAATCTTCGTGTTATGAGCGCCGGTGCGGGGTGATGAGTCTATGAGCTGACGGCCCGCATTCTGATGGGACAAGAGCGTTTTGCATATGTCATCGACTCTCACCGAGATGTGGTGAATGCCAGGGCCGCGCTTGTCAAGAAAGGCGGAGATGGGGCTGTCCGGGGACATGGGCTCCAGAAGTTCTATCCTGCTCTCACCAACACGAAGGAATGCAACCCGGACCTTTTGTTCAGATACGACCTCTACGCCGTCGAACTCCAGACCGAGGACGTCGCGATAGTATGGAAGTGCCTCTTCAATGCTCTTCACAGCAATGCCTACATGGTCAATCTTCTCAACCGTCATGGAATCACCTCACAAGACATCTGGTGACTTGTACTCGCCAAAGACATCCCGAAGGACACTGCAGATCTCGCCGAGCGTAGCATATGACCTCACCGCCTCGAGGATGGGAGGCATGAGATTCTGAGTACTGGACGCCGCCTGTCGTAGCGTCGCGAGACATCTGCTGACAGCGGCATCATCACGTGATGCTCTCAGCTGTCTCAGACGTGACACCTGCTCAGCCTCTGACTCTGCATTGATTCGGAGGTATTCGAGCGCCTGCTTCTCATCGGTCTTGAACTTGTTGACTCCGACGACGACACGCTCACCAGAGTCAACCCGTTTCTGGTAGGCATAGGAGCTCTCACTGATCTCTCGCTGGATGTAGCCCTTCTCGATGGCCGCTGGTGCACCCCCAATGTCATCAATCTTGCTGATGTACTCTGATGCTCGGCGCTCTATCTCATCAGTGAGGTACTCGACATAGAACGAACCTGCCAATGGGTCAATGGTGTCAGCGACGCCGGTCTCATACGCGATTATCTGCTGGGTCCGGAGCGCTATCTGGACTGACTGAGTAGTGGGCAGCGATAGGGCCTCGTCACGGGAGTTAGTGTGAAGAGACTGAGTCCCGCCAAGGACTCCCTGAAGGGCCTGCAGAGTGACTCGGACCACATTGTTGTCAGGCTGCTGAGCTGTCAGTGTGCATCCGGCCGTCTGCGTATGGAAGCGCATCTTGCATGAGTCATCACTCTTTGCTCCAAACCGCTCCCGCATGATTCTCGCCCACAGTCGTCGTGCGGCCCGGAACTTGGCTATCTCCTCGAAGAAGTCGCTGTGCGAGCCAAAGAAGAACGAGAGACGCGACGCGAAGTCGTCTATGTCCAGACCGGCCTTCAGAGCAGCCTCCACGTATGCAATTCCGTTGGCAAGTGTGAAGGCAACCTCCTGTACTGCTGTGGCCCCAGCCTCTCGAATATGGTAACCACTGATGGAGATCGAGTTCCATAGTGGCAGGTGTTCCGAACAGAATCTGAAGGTGTCGGTTATGAGCCGCATGGACGGACCTGGTGGAAAGATGTATGTGCCGCGGGCCACGTATTCCTTCAGGATGTCGTTCTGAATTGTACCACGCAGCTTTGCCATCGGGACACTCTGCTTCTCAGCCACGACAATGTACATTGCCAGGAGCACCGCAGCAGGTGCGTTGATGGTCATTGATGTGCTGACCTTGTCGAGAGGAATTGAGTCGAAGAGCGTCTCCATGTCTGCCAGAGAACTGACAGCAACGCCGACCTTGCCCACCTCACCTCTGGCCAACGGATAGTCGGAGTCATAGCCTATTTGCGTGGGCAAGTCGAAGGCCACCGAGAGACCGGTCTGTCCCTGTTCCAAAAGGAATCTGAAGCGCTCATTGGTTTCCTGTGCGGTTCCGAATCCACTGTACTGGCGCATTGTCCACAGGCGGCCTCTGTACATGGTGGGCTGAACGCCCCGAGTGAACGGGTAGACTCCGGGGAACCCCAGCGCATGTGAGTAGTCAAGGTCCTCCGAGTCAAGTGGGGTGTACAGTCGTTTCACAGGAATACCTGAGATTGTCGAGAACTGCTTCTCCCGCTCCGGGAACTTGGCGAGCGTTTCTGAGACTTGGCCTTTATCCCAGACCTCGAGGTCTCTCTTGAGATTGTCAGTCCTCATTGTGTTTCACCTACTTCTTGTCATAGCTTGCCAGGAACTCCGCAATGAGTCGCTGTGCCACAGTGTATGGGTCCTCGTCACGTTGGGCGATACGGCTGATAGCTCTCTCATACTCGGGACTGCCTTGCAGCTTTGCCAGCAGCTCCCGGGTCAGCCTGAACTTCATTATGTCCTCAAGCTCGTCCTTGCTTCGCTTTATCTTCCTCTGCTCCAGAACGCCACTCTCCCGCAGGTACCGCATGTGCTCTTCAATTCGATCGACCAGTTCGGGAATGCCTTCGCCGTGACGCGCATCGGTCATGACGATTGGCGGCCGCCAGTCGCCCATCTTCTGGTCGAGGTCTAACATGGCACCTATCTCAGTGGCCTTCTTCTCGGCACCCGGCAGGTCACGCTTATTGACCACGAAGATATCCGCAATCTCCATGATGCCAGCCTTGATTGCCTGAATGTCGTCACCGGCGCCTGGCACATCAACCACAATCACTGTGTGTGCAATCTCCACGACCTCCACCTCGGACTGCCCAGCACCAACGGTCTCAACTATGATGAATTCCTTGCCAGAGGCATCGATGACGCGGACAGCATCGGAGGTACTTCTGGAAAGACCTCCGAGATGACCACGAGTGCCCATGCTGCGCATGTAGACATCGTCATCCAGACTGTGTTCCTGCATTCGGATTCTGTCACCGAGGAGCGCCCCTCCTGTGAATGGGCTAGATGGGTCAACACAGATGATGCCGACCGTTCGTCCTCGCTTCCTGAGCTCGCCCGTTATGCGTGTGACCAGCGTGCTCTTTCCCGACCCTGGTGGACCTGTGATGCCAATGATGTGAGCGCGACCGGTCGCCTTGTAGAGAGCACCGAGTATCTCGGGGACTGCTGGATCATCAGACTCTATCATTGTAATCAGTCTGGCGAGGGCTCGCCTCTTCCCAGCCAGCACCCCTTCCACGAGTTCCTCGGTCGACAATGGTCGATTCCTCATCGAGGTGGTCAGACCTTGACATGGGTCTTGATGTATTCGACAATCTCACTGAGAGGAGTACCTGGCCCGAAGACTTCAGCAATGCCCACTCTCTTTAGCTCGGGCACGTCGTCTTCTGGAATGATACCACCCGCAACAACGAGGATGTCGTCAGCACCCTCCTTCTTCAGCAACTCCATGATTCGAGGGAAGAGTGCCATGTGTGCTCCACTCAGTATGCTCAGACCGATGACATCTGCCGACTCGTCAATGGCGGCTCGGACAATCATCTCGGGGGTCTGACGAAGGCCAGTATAGATGACCTCCATTCCAGCATCACGAAGAGCCCTGGCCACAACCTTTGCGCCTCTGTCGTGGCCGTCAAGCCCGGGTTTCGCGACGATTACGCGTATCTTCCTTGAAGAACTCAATGACGGGCACACCTCAAGCCAGAGAGATGGTCGTCACGGTTCTCGTCACGATATAAAGCCTTTCGATTATCTCCGTCGGTCCGCGACACAGTGTAAACAGACTCAGGTGGAACTCCAGCACACTCTACGCCCTTAGGTCGAGTGTCATCAGTATATGCGTCAATGCGCGTTTATGCCTTGTCCGACGAACACAGAGAGAGTCACTCCTCCATCAGATGCACCATGTTCTCTCTACCATCTTTGAATCTACGGACAAGGCCGCGTTCCTCCAGGTTGCCTAGTATGATACTGACCTTCGCCTGCGACATGTTCAGGTCGACATAGAGGTCCTTCTGTGGGCAAGAGCCACCCTTGTCGCGAATTGCATCCAGCACCTTCTGCTCCTCACCTGTCACACCGACTATCCTAACGGACCTGAGCCGCCGCACCATCAAGATGACGAGCGGCATCACTTTGAACAGGAGCGCACCCAACACCAGCCCGACCAGTCCTGCCAGTATCAGCTCAAACAGACTAGGTCCGTTAGCGGCAACAGACGCGGCAGGGATCTGGTACTTGACTATGAACACCCTCTCCTGTCCAGGCTGCAACTGCGTGGTCCACCAATAGAAGATCATCGAGTGCCCGTCCGTCAGGTTGCCAGAGGCGTCCGGGAAGAGAGGAACGACGGACTCTTGGGACAGTGAGGCGTGTGGCGGCAGGTGGACGACGAAAGTGAAGTTCTGCATCACACAGACCGGTCTCACGTAGAGTATGAAGTCAGACTGCTGATGGAGACCATCAGAGCTCAGTACTGGCGAAGACTGGAGGTCAGTCACCCTCAGCACAAGATGCAGAGATACGGACTCGTTGCTGTGCAGTCCGTCTGGTAGAGGTAGCACAACATGGGAGAATCGATCGAGTCGCGCGACTGTGCCAGGGACTGTTACACCATCGATGGTACTGGAGAGCATAATCGCCTCAAGGGAGTCTACGCGGATAGTAATGCTATCGAGCACAGAGATCCCAGTGTTAGTCGCCACCGCATCCATCACGAGCTCTGCCGAACCGTCCGTGAAGAGCTGTGCCTTCAATTCGACCGGGTCCAGCACGACATCTGTGTTGTCGCTAGGAACGAACTGAGCTGGGGCGGAGTGCGCCACGAGAAGCACAAATGACAGGACAAGCACATTCCAAAGATTCGATCGAAGGACTGTCACGGTTCGTTCGCACCACATGAGTACACTGATGATATTAACACATTAGGTGTGGTGCAGTATCTGGCAGTCAGTGACCAGATACTGCAGTCGTCTACCGGCAGTATTGACCTCAGTGGCGTCTTGCTCTCACGGCGGCCACAACCACGCAGACCACTAGGATGCCCAATGCAGCCATCACCAGTACATCTTGGAAATGAAATGGTGTCGATGGCACAGCGCTCTCGTACAGGCCGATGGAAGGATCATGCCGAACACCACCGCCATCGAAGTTGGGGTATGAGAGATACACTGCTAGACCGTTCCCAGTGGGCACATAGGATGCAGTCACATTTACAGCCTCGGTGGAGCCCCCGGGTAGAGTGACTAGGGCGACATCCAACCAGCTGAAGAATCCGAGGACGGTACTGGTGTCAGCCAGGTCAATCCGCTGTACATCGGTCCCGTACATCCCTTCGAACCGTGTCTCGTTTCCACTCTCGCTGTTCCAGTTCACGTCTGACCGGCCAGTGTTGTTCCTTGTACGCTCGCGAGTCATGTAGCGGTGACGATTCGGTTCCTGTGGCCCCTCTGCCTCATTCTCTCTCAGCAGAGTCTGGAGCGCTACCATCGAGTGCTCCGAGCTAAATGGGAAGTTGCCAATCTCGATGTCCATCTTCAGCTCACTACCTCCTTCGACAACATAGTGGGCCTTGATACCTGCATCATCAGTCACATTGCCCACATAGTCGTTCAAGTAGATGTGAGCCCATATCTGGAGTGTCACACCTTGAAACAGACTCACCGAACCGGAACCGGGTTTCGCACCGGGAGGCGCCCCTGGCGCCATGCCACCAGTGCGAGCTCCACCCTTCGTATACTTGACCCAGACCTCTGTAGTGACACCATTGTTCACAACACTTCCACTCTGCACGGTCCATTCGTAAGCCGCCAGGGAGGCAAAGTGTACAACTTCATTGGACTGGAACGTGTCATCCTCGTTCAGGTCTTCGAACTCTACTATCATGATGTAGGTGAGTGAGAACTTGGTGACAGTGCCATTAGGGTCCGCAGTAAACCAGAAGTGGAACATTGGCAGCTGCGGGTTGGCCATTATGGAAACAACGTCAGTTGTGATTATGACCGTACCGTCCTGCCGTTTCTCGTGGTCCGGAGGACCGCTTGGACTCGGGATGGTCGTCGTAGGCTTGTTGCCTTGGGCACTGACGGCGGGCACCATGGAGCCCAACATGACCAGAAGCAACATGGCGCCAATGAACATGGTCGCAGTTCGGTTCGTATTCGTCACCAAGAAACCTCATGATGAATCAGTATATAATGAAAGTTGATGGACCATCCGCTGAAACGCATAAGAGAGGTGTCACAGCGACACAATCTGCCAGACAGACTTTATGGATGCTTCTAATCGTCAGAAACAGGTGTGAAGGCCTATTTCAGGGTCTTAGTCGCGCCCGGATAGAGTAGTACATAGACAGCCTGATTCAAGGTCAGTACTCCGCGGCGAACCCACTCCATCACCATCTTCACGTTCACTTCAGAGGTCAACCGAGTCAAGACGTCAAGCGCCACTTGCTTTGCGTCCTCGTCTCTGAGCAGCTCCTCGAGTGTCTGCACAATTATCATCTGACGTGCATCAGGGCTTGTCTCGGTCAGCCAGTAGAGCAGGCTGTCCCGAGTCGCCTCATCCACCTTGGCGCTACCGGCTATCCCTGCGATTGCATCGGATACTGTTGCCAATGCCTTCGCGTCCTTGATTCCTCTCAGCTCCTGTTCGATTATGGCGACTATCGCCTCAGTGTTGGAGGCACTGGATTTCAGAAGGCCTACCAAGTCGGCCCTTGCCTTCAATGGACCATCTGGTGTTCGGTATCTGGTCAACGTGAGGGGCACTCCAAGGACTAGAGATTCTACAATAGCACTTCATATTACGCTAATATATGTGTCTAGTCTGAAGCACACCTCTATCACAGATGGTGCAGTAACTCGCGCAGGTCTCTTAGGACTATGACAGGACGTGTCGCTGTTCCGTACCTCG
This sequence comes from Candidatus Thorarchaeota archaeon, assembly GCA_013388835.1. Taxonomy (NCBI): domain Archaea; kingdom Promethearchaeati; phylum Candidatus Thorarchaeota; species Candidatus Thorarchaeota archaeon. The sequence continues at coordinate 31,993 of JACAEL010000054.1, forward strand.
AAATGTACTCATCAAGAGTGTGCCCACGTAAGTTGATCCACACTGTGTCCATGCCCACCCGGTTGGCCCCCACAACATCAGCGTAGTACTCATCGCCCACGTAGAGGGTCTCGCTTGGCACCCTTTCTAGGACTCTGAGCGCGTACTCGAATGGCTTGGGCATTGGCTTGTAGGCCTTCACATCACCGGGGTCAACAAGCACCTTGAAGTAATCAGTCACGCCCAGTCTTGCCAATATGATTCGGAGATGCCCCTCGAAGGAGTTGGTTATGATTCCCAGACGGACTCCTCGCGCTCGGAGTCTCTTCAGGATCTCAAGGGCGCCCGGACGCAGCTGTGAGTACTCCACGTGAAGAGTCCTGAACAGGCGAGTGGCCTCGTCGAGCAGTACACTGTCGGCCTCAAGGCCACAAGCGACCGAAGCAGCTTCCATTGATTCCCTGACAATAGTACAGGGGTCCTTGTAACCAAGTCCTTCGACTATCTGCTGTACCCGGGCGAAGTACGCAGATACGAGGTGCTCAACGAAGCGAGAGACGTCTCCCTCGGTGTCACGGCCCAGCTGGCTGAGCATCCACTTGCTAGCATTGACTGGATACTGATTGGTCTCGGTGAGCGTGCTGTCCAAGTCAAACAGGACGGCAGAGTAGTCCTTCAGATGTCCTACCAAGTCACATCCGCCATCAACATCTACTCGCCTTTCGACAGGTAGATACCATGTGGGTCCAGCCTGTGCATTATCTCTATCTGTTCCCTTGTCGGTTCAGCGGTCGTGGGGACACGCTCGGGCACTATCAGGTCGAACATGACATTGTTCAGCACGTCCTCCTTGGTGTAGCCGGGGTGCACAGACATCAGGCGAATCTTGAGCGTCTTGGGGTCAAAGTCCATCTGACACATGTCAGTTATCACGACGCTTGGTCCACCGCCCACGAGAGACCACTTCTTCCTCGACCCCGGGCCTTCCATGTGACCGGGACTCGTGAAGTAGTCGAGCTTCTTCACGAACTTGCGTTTGTCATGCGACATCATGAGGACCAGTCTCTTCGCCGAGGAGGCAATGTCGTTTCCCCCACCGCTTCCTGGCAACTTGACCTTCGGCTTATCGAACGGTCCGATGTAGGTGGTATTGATGTTTCCATACTCATCAATCTGGGCCGCACCCAGGAAGCCAACATCAATACGACCGGCCTGGAGAATGAAACCCAGAGTCTCAATCAGACCGATAGAGGCCGAACAACCATAGTAGTATCTAGAGTCAGCCACCGACAGCGGTACGTTCCTTGGCCGCGCATCTATGAATCCGGCCTCGGAAATCAGGTTCGAATGTGGTGCGTGCGTCTCCTTGGCAAGCAGGGCGGCCAGAAGGGGCATGCCCGTTCCGCCAAACACATTCTCCCCGTCCCTGACGTGTCTTGAAGCACAGGCTATCAGAAACTCGGTCTTAGTATACTCTACCATCTCGATTCCTCCTAGTAACCCCACGGACGTTTCGCCTTGAGGCGGTGCAACCGGTCCCAGCCTATCAGGTTGAGGTACTCATGGTGGTTCTCCACGCCCAGCACATAGTGGTTGAGGTACTCCTCCCAGCCGCTCTCTTCTCGGGTCATCTTGTGAAACATCATCAGGTGTTCCAAGTCATAGTCGTAGTATCCGTGACACTGCATTGGATGTGCACCGAAGGGTAGGAGAACAACATTCGTGACATACATCGCGGGTATCTTTGTCTGGTCCGGGTGAGAGCGAATCTCCTCCTCGCTGACCAGTTCCTCAGCAAGCACTATTAGTCTCTTGCCACAACGGGAACCCTCCAAGTCCTCGCCCACTATCCCGTCTATCTGCGCATTTCCCATCTTGTCCACTCGCTGAGCAAGGACTATGCTGAAGTCGGGCTGGACTGATGGCACAAGACAGATCTTCTCACCGGTGAACGGGCAGTCTATGACCTCAAGCTTCTTGTCGCCGCGGTACCGAGACCTGTTGACCAAGTCAGTGCCCATCAGGCTGCGAATGGGCATGAATGGCACATTGAGAGCGCCACCAAGAAAGCGCATCGCCATCGCTAGGTTGCTGTAGTCCTCGACCTGTGCCTTTCCCTCAGCAACACGACGACGCATGTTGTTGGCAAGACCGAGTGCTTCTATAGCGACGAAGGCAATCTCAAAACGGGTGGCGGTCCCCGCGCCGACCATTATCTCAAGGTCGACTTCAGACCCACAGGTGTAGATTGTCAGATCGCGCTTTTTCTGTCGGACAAGCTCAGACGCGAAAGCAATGGGAGGTCGCTGATATCCAAACCCACCCCAAAAGAGATGCGCTCCGTCTGGGACCATCTTCGCGGCTTCTTCTAGAGTTATGATCTTGTCGTCAACTTCTGGCAAGGGAAACAGACCTCTCAACCGCTCAGCGGCGTTCCTGCTATCGACCATGGAGCACCTTTTATCTTTGACTAATTACTGGGTCAATCGCAGTCCAGACTGGGCTATTCGCATCACTGCTTGGTAGTACGTGCTCAGGAGTCAGTGCAAGAACGCATCATGACAGGATGACAACCAGGGCCCACATCATCCATATGAAGAACACGCCAATACTACAGGCACAACACAGCGCAATGCAACCGTTAGTACAATTGCCAGCAGGAGTAGAGCTCGCACCGCCCATGTCTTGGACCGCCTGTAGACCATCTGACGCACTAACGCCCGCAGAATCCCCCGTGGAGAACAAGCCGAAGCCGGGAATGTACTCAAAGACTCCGCCGCACTTTGTGCATCTGCTCCTAATTGTCACCTCGCTCTGGAGTATTCTGGGATCCGTAATCAGGTTGCCGCAGTAAGGACAAGCATTCGGTTCAGACATAGGACGAGCCTCCAGCCCCTTGACAACAAGAGGTCTTCGACCACATGGTCGGCAAGAGTGATAAACATAGCTGGGCATGAGTCATCCGGGGAGACTCGACACACCACAGCTTCAAAAGCACGGTCCCACGAAGAACAGAGTGTGACTGGGATGAGAAAGGAAGTCAACTATCTGGGAATCATCGGACCTCTTGTAGCACTGACATGCATAGGCATCGCCATCCTGTTGTCGCCGTGGTTCACATGGACAGGAAACGCACTGAGCGACCTGGGACGATATGGCAACGGCCTGCCCGCTGCAGTCGTCTTCAACGCTGGACTGGTGACCACCGCCCTGCTGATGCTGGTGTATGTGTATTTTCTCATCTTGGATGGCAAAGACAAGTGGACGAAGCTTGGATTTGTGCCTCTTGTGGTGGCGCTGGTCTTCTTGGCCCTCATTGGCGTCTTCTCAGAGGACTTTGGTGTGATACACTTCTACGTGTCTGTCGGCTTCTTCGCCAGCTTCCCATGGTCAATGTGGATGACTGGATTTGTCAGGGTCCTCTTACACAGAGTTCGTGATCTCTTCGCGGTGGTGTCGCTGATTCTTCCCTTCCTGTCAGTGTATATGTGGGGCGGATGGTACGGCGGGCTCTTTCCAACGCTTACTGGAAACGCCATCCCCGAGATAACCACAGCACTATCAGCAATTGGATGGACATGGTCAATCTGGTTCTTGCGAAGCAAGGGAGAGCTTGCTGAAGCATTCAACTGACACTGAGACACGCGATGAGACTGGAGTCGGCAAATGTGAGGACTGCACACAGGAGAATCCAGCGACCGGGCACGAGATGTCTTGGCGGAACAGATGACCAAATCACAGATATGGCTTCGAGCTCAGGAAGTACTGGCATAGAGGTGTGAACAATGCCAGATGTTGTGAAGTGCCCTTATTGTGACAGCTCGGTTGAGGTCTACTCTTCAGACAACTATGATGTTGCACGGACCATGAAGTGTCCAAACTGTGGTGGCACATTCCAGCATATCCCGGGTTTCGGTGCCTACAGACCAGCATCGGGCACAGCGCCGCCAGAGGGGAGGACGCCTGTGCCGCCCCCAACTTCAAGACAGTGGTCGGGAACATTTGAAGGGTCCACCATGGGGCCTCCTGACATCATGGGTGAGACCCGACGGAAAGGGCCGTCTGCAAAAGAGTACGACGCAGGGTCCGAGTGCGCGAAGGGGTGCGTTCTGATATGCGGACTCTGCTGCCTTGGCATGTTCGCTCTATTCATGATGGCGATATCTATGTTGATGTACATGCCATAGGGCTTGCTGACGCGCAGCTGAGAGGTCCTTATGCGGCCTCACACGATGAGCCAACGGAGGAGGTTACCTGTCACGGCTCATGACGGTGCCCTTCCGTGCCTGCACGCCATGACCTCAGGCAGATGACTCGGGCACCGGATTCTGCCGTCCCACAGCTGCGGCTGACATAGATCAAGGCCTGAGAAGAACTAGGAATACGCAAAGTTCAGACGAATGATGCCAAGCACCACGAGAATGGCTCTTGGAAAGAGAAAGAATGGCGGATGGGGAAGTCGTGTTCCCCATCAGCGCTTGTTTAGATTAGTTCATCGAGCAGATGGAGCAGCTCTACGACTTGCAGTTTCGAGCCTACACTACTGAGGTCTTTTCCGGTCTCCTTCTCTTCGGTCTGAAGTGACTTCACAGCATCCGAGAAGTTGGTGACACAGAACGGACAGGACGTCATGAGAATCTCAGCACCAGTCGAGGCCGCCTCCTTGAGTCGCTCCTTGGCTGTCGAGAGCGCCATGTCAGGGAACTGAGCCTTGACGCCACCGCCCGCGCCACAACAGAATGAGTCACCCTTGATTCGGTACATCTCACGGAAGTCGATTCCGGGTATCGACTTGAGCACGACACGGGGGACTTCATAGTGTTCCTCTTTGGCCTTCTCCGCAGCACGACTGTCCATCATCCAGTTGTTGGACCTACTGAGTATCTCCTTCTCAATGGCTATGCCAACGTGTCTTATGCTGTGACATGGGTCGTGCCAAGTGACCTTCTTCGGGTACGGCTTCTCAATCTTCAGCTTTCCAGCCTTCAGGAGATCGTACACGAGCTCCAGTGTGTGCCGCACCTTGAAGGGCAAGGGCTTACCACTGATTCGTGGATAGTCGTTTCTGAAGGTCTTGTAGCAACCGGCACAGGAGAACACCACTAGGTCAAAGTCCTTGAACAGCTCAAGGTTCTCGCGCATGACCTCTTCGAAGACCTTCTTCTGTCCGGTCCTCAGCATGGGCGAACCACAGCAGACTTCACCGGTGAGGACTGTGAAGTCCATGCCGAGCTTCTTGAGGATGCGTGTGGTGTGGTCCGCGATAGGCTGCTGACGATATGCCGCTGTGCAACCGACAAAGTAAGCGACCTTCGCATCAAAGTTGTCCACAGGACCCTCAAACCATGCCGTACGCTTGTCACGTGGCTCCTTGTATGGGTTCCGCATGTCTTTGTTCAGCACAGCGTCTCTGAACTTTGCATGCTTGTCGAGCGGCTCTACTCCGGCATCGATGAGTGCTGCTCTCAGTTCTTCAGTCACATGAACTGTGTCGATGTAGTTGGGACACTGGGTCTCGCACATGCCGCAGGTCGTGCAGGCCTCGACAACCTCAAGCATCTCCTTAGTGGGCTTTATCTCTCCATTGAGGAACGCCCTCGCTATCCATTGCTTGCCTGAGTTGAAGTATCCTTCCCATCCGTAGTATATCCCAGCTGGACAGCCCTGGAGCATACCAGTGTACTCCTCAGTCTCTCCCTCCTTGTCGGGCTCTCCCGAGTAGGCGTATTGGCATGCCCTGCAGTGAATGCAGCGGGCGTTGATACTCCGAAGGCTCTCAAGACTTGTCATCTTTCAATCTCATCCTCCGCTAACTCGTATCATAATAAGGGTTACTGATTGTAACCAACCCTACCTCACCTGTGCAATACTCTTGCACGGATTGGGCAGGTCGGTTACAGACTCCCACGGGATTGCTAGTCGACCTGGGTGCAGAATCAGGTTCGGGTCCAGGACCTTCCTGAACTTCACTAGCATGTTGTAGTACTCCTTCGCTCTGCTGAAGCTCTCGGGTGCATGCACGAATGGGTCAGGCCTGTAGTTCAACCAGCCCTTCTTGAGGAAGCTCCGGGTGGTCTCAAGGTTGAACTCGCGAATCTTCTCATATATCCCGGGCTTGGTGCTGTCAAAGCAGACGATTGGCATCACAATGGCCTGGCGACCATGGTCGATTGACGCAACCCACATGGTGGGTGGGAAGCCATAGTTCTCCATCGCTGAACAGTACTCCTCCATGCACGCTGCAGACTCAAGCCATGGAACATACCAGGTGATGAACAGGAATCCGGCCTGCCAGAGAGAGTAGGGGATTGCAATCTTGTTGGGTTTCTTCAGGCGGGAAGCGACCTGCTTGGGATGCAACTGCCACTGGGGTGTCTTTGTCTTGGCCTTGACCTCATACTCCTTGTAGATCCTATCTATCTCCCTGAGGGTGAAGTCCAGCTCCTCCTTAGACC
>JACAEL010000055.1 GCA_013388835.1 Candidatus Thorarchaeota archaeon
AGTAGTGCTAGTTGTGGCTGTAGCACTGAGCCTTCTCAGGCCTGCTGCTGCAGTCCATGAGCCAACTGGAGTCCAAGCCAACGATGGCACCGTGTACTCGGGAGATGCCCAGATGCTGGCCATTGTCAACGAGGGAGACTATGACTACGGTGTGTGGAACCCAGTTACCGTCGGAGAGTACACTGGTACCTTTGAGTTCAAGGGGCATACCTATGCGGCACTTGGTGCGAGGAACATCGACTTCTACTGCTTGATAAAGATTAAGCCTGCAGACTCGCAACATAAGTACCTGCAGCTGAAAGTGGATGCCGACTTCTCGTACGGAATAAGTGCTGGATGGTTCTCCAGTGCCGCATGGCAAGTACAGTACGTCGTCTTGGACATGGGATACATGCCTCCAATCAGGACAGGCTGGAGCTCGTACAATCCGGGCGACAGTGTGTCTTGGGGAGTGAAGAACGACATGTACTTCGAAACCTCGGATGGCTACAAGACGATTTATGATGGCATGGACTACGTCAAGCCCTATGTCTTCTCCACTGGTCAGTGGTACTTTGTAGCAGTGTGGCTTCGCTGCGGTCTGGCCGGCTCGGCGGACTTCTACAGGTACCCGCAACAGGTTGGCTGTGCCCTCTGGCATACCTCATCCATCTCATGGCACTTCTATGCAGCATAGCCAACAGGAGTGTACAGGCAGCCGCCTGTACCACTCCCTTCTGTGCCGCTGTTTCAGTTCGGTCATGCCCGTTGCAACACAAAGTGGTAACAACTCCAGATTTGAGATGTACTTGGCAGCCCGTCGGTGGCAGGGGGGAAACGGAGGCAGATGAGAAACGACCAGACGATCATCGAACAGCACTGACCTACTCTGTTGCACAAGTGGCTTTGACCTGTCGCCTCACGGCTAAGACTGACACATGGGGTGGCCTTGTGTGCCATACTCGTACGAATCAGGCAGCGCTACGACCCCTCTGCAACTTCGGACATGACTTCCGCAACACAGTCACACTGCCCACTATATTTATATCAGATTGGTTGGCGTTGATTGTTCGAGCCTCGGTAGATTAGTTGGGAGATCGCACGGCTGAAGACCGTGTTGTCGCTGGTTCAAGTCCGGCCCGAGGCACCACACACCACTTCTGGCAACAATTGGCTTTGTCCGCTAGTCGTAAAAGCAATCTGTGTGACTGAATCTCGATTCATCATGGGCCCACACGAACACGCCCACCTAGCTGGCGAGATGCCTCGAAGCCATGACATACAGACGGTCCTGATGGCCCTTTTCCTCGCTACCTGGGCTGTCGACTCCTTCCTACTCAGGCTGACGACCTTTCTCTCGGCAGTTTTACCTATCTGGTATTCTGCGATTCCTGCGCTCGTGGTTTTCGCCCTATCCATATACTTCATGAGGGGGTCTCACAGAGTCCTCTTCGACACGAGAGTTGAGGGGCTTGTGACGCATGGGGTCTTTGGTCGAGTGAGACACCCGATGTATCTTGGAACAGTCCTTGTCTATCTCGCTATGGCCATCGCCACTCTGTCACTGGCTTCGCTGGTGCTGTGGTTCGTGATTCTTGCGTGCTATAACAGGCTCGCCAACTACGAGGAGATGAAGCTTGAGGAGCGGTTCGGTCAGGCCTTCTTGGAATACAGGAAGACTGTACGGAAGTGGCTCCCGTTCTAGAAACCAAGTCCCAGCAGACCTCCAGTCCGCATCTGCGAAGCAGAGAGGTCAAAAGGGAGGGGGGGGAGCGCTTGCGGCGCCCCCAGAGTTCTACTAGTAGTTAGATGGAGTGTGTCCGTCCTCGTGGCCCGGCCTGCTCTCAGCCCGCTTTGCAGGTCGGTATTTACGCCATCGTGCCTGACCATGCTCGCCCTTCCACCACCATCCCTTGCCAGCGCTCAGATACATGGGAATCTTGATTGATGCAACCATGACCTCCCAGAGGCTGGTCAAGACTATGACGAAGATGACTCCAATCCAGAAGAGATTGAATGGCATGACTATGTCGACGCCCGGGAACAGCTCCATCAGCTCGGCGAGCGTGACTATAGTCCAGTGGTCAGTTATGAACACAGGTATTCCCTGTAGTGGGAATGGTATGTTGATTAGGAACATGCAGAGGACCACCCATGATGCGCCCACCAGAGCCTCAATGATGAGGTTGACGTTGTTCTCTCCCACGAACATGAACAGAAGTGCCTTGATTCCGTCGCACAGCGCGAGTATGATTGCCGGGTAGACGAAAGGAAGCCACTCCGGGTAGACCACTGACCGGATGAGTGGGGAGGTCAAGACGAGAAGAAATATGATGGCGAAGATAAGGTCAGCCACAGCATCAGACAGAGGTTTCGGTTTGAAGGCGCCACTGCCAATTCCAAGTATGCGTTCGACCACCGTCTTCTCGCTGGCGGCCCCACCTCGGTCCAAGTAGGACAAACCGCCGATGATCAGGACCGCGTATATGAGGGACATCACCACGGAAGTGATAATGATGAAAGGAAAGTTGATTGACCCAAGTACGTCGGGCAGGGCAATCCCAATCATGCTCGCCCCAACAACAAAGAGCGTCGCCAGGACGATTAGGAGCAGCACAAGCCTCAACAGCGGCATCGTGTACTCGGCAGGCACGGGACCAATCTTGCGTCCGGTGCCCGCATACGCGCTCGCCGCATCCTTCGAATCACCGAATCGTTCGATAGCCAGCATTGCCGAGCCATGGGTCAGCTGACCCTGCCCTAGCGCTTCCGCTTCCTCAATGAGGTGTGTACGAATCTCAGCGAGAGTGTCCTCACTCCCTAGGGGGAGATATACTTTCACGCGTTCCAGATACTTGTCAATCAGGTCTATTGGTTTGTCAGTCATCTTGCTTCGGCTCCTATCAGTCGAGTCATCTCTTCTGAGAGTGTGTTCCAAGTGTCCGTCATCATGGCGAGAGCTCTGCGACCCTCTTGGGTGAGTCCATAGTATTTTTTTGGTTTTGTCGGGTCATCATAGTTCCAAGTGCCCACGAGAAGACCACGCTGTTCAAGTCTACGCAGCAGGGGGTAGACGGTACCCTGCTCGAGCTGCAAGAAGGACACCCGCGCGCTCAGCTGCTTGACTATCTCGTATCCATAGGCGGTTTGTTCATCCAACACAGCAAGAATCGCCAGAGAGGCGGCTCCACGCTTCACCTCTGTGGACCAGCGCTCATACTCCTCGAGGGCTTTTCTTGACTCCTTGCTCATCAGGACTCACCAGCCCTGCGTCTATCGCCTTGGTCGGGACTCATCTTGTTCTACACCTCAATATATGACGCATGATACTATGTGTCACATAGTGCTGTGCAACATTCATATATAAGTCTTGCTAGGTGTGCCCTCACACCAGACCGATGTCTTGCGCCGGAGGTCATAGAGCAGATTCTGAAAGCACCCAAGTGGCAAAGACTGGAATGCTGAGTGTTTGATACGCAAATCTATATTGCAGGTCAATGTCAGCCGCCAGAGAGTGATTGATTAATGAGAGAAGACGAGCAGGTGACTGTCAAGGTCAGGTTCTTGGACCCGGAGGCGAGGATACCAACAAGGGCCAGAGAGGGCGACGCTGCCTTCGACCTCTATTCGATCGCAGAGACCTGCCTCGCTCCGGGAGGTTACAATGTCGTACCTACTGGCATATCGATTGAGATACCGGCCGGATATGAGGGAGAGGTCCGGCCAAGAAGCGGACTGGCAGCCGAGCATGGGGTGACTGTGCTCAATTCGCCAGGCACCATCGACAGCGGCTATCGGGGAGAAGTGAAGGTGATACTTCTCAACTTGGGAGATAAGGAGTTCTTGGTCACGAAGGGCATGCGAATTGGTCAGCTCGCGATTCGAGCCGTACCGAAGACTCGGTTTGTTGAATCAGATGTCCTGTCAGAGACCGATAGGGGAGAAGATGGGTTCGGGAGTACCGGGACGCACTGACTCATAGCACCGGATCTGTCATTGCATCGACCACGGCGCCAAGGAGCAGTCCCCGAGGTAACTTGGTGAACACGAAGTACCGCATACCGTGCTTCAGTGTCACCTGCAGACCTTCCTGTCTACAGAGGCTTAACAGGATCTTGATGACGTCAGGGTGCCAGTTGGTGACATCTATAGCTCCCCCATCAGTTGACTCTCGGATCAACTGCCCCATCTCTGGTGTGTCCTTCTCGGAGAGAATTCTAGCCAAGTCCTCAGGACCGCCAATCACTGACAATGCTCGATGAAGCCCCATGACAGACTGTCGCTACACTTGCTAATAAACAACTCTGAAAGACAACATGCCAGTGGTCGTCGAATGGCTGACAAGGAGCGAGGACCCAGCTCAGTGCTCGCAGATTCACATAGGACTTACTGACGTCGGAGGTCGGCACGGACAGCGACAGGTGTCAGTTCAGAATAAACAGCAGCTGCATGAACATCCTCAGGGATAACGAGCCAATGCCATCTGTCGTTGCATCAGGAGCGACTCCTAATCTCGTCTGCTCAGCAAGTCATCTGGTCTTGTGCGCTGCTCGTCCCGTTCCTGCACAGCCGAGCCAGTGACGTGTCGGCAGGTCTAGTCGCAGACGAGAACAGTCTGTGTCAACAACTGCAGTCACTCTGTCTTTCAAGACGCGCATCCCCATGATGGACAGCAAGTCACCTAGGAACTTACTCTGCTCAGTAATCCTTTTATTCGACTCGTCAACGACCTACTCAGCTACGGGTCGTTGGTCTAGCTCGGCTATGATACCGCATTGACAGTGCGGTGGTCGCTGGTTCATGAGTGTCACACAGTGCCACTCAGCCAAGAAATCCGGCACGACCCACCATTCTTCTCTTCTCAGCACGAGCAGTCAGATGGAACTGAAGCGCCGACTAATGCCTGCCATGAGTATTGGCAAGGAGAAGAGCCGTGATTCTTGCCACTATTCGAGAACTGATGAGTGCCCTATGTAGTCCACAACGGAGCGACTGTTGAGAAGAGGTGGTGCGCCCGCCGGGATTTGAACCCGGGCCGGGTCCGTGGCAGGGACCCATCATAGCCCCGTGGTCGAACTCCCAGAGGCAGGGAGTTCTTAGACAACAGGCGCAACCGTTTCTGCTCAGTCAGCAGGGGAGATTGAAGCTGCCCTGCGAGTGTGAGCGGGAAAAACGCAGCAGTCGCCGTTAAAAAGCTTGCCAAGATTCAATTGCTCTGGACAGAGCACATGTCAGATGCAGGTGGAGCAGCACGTCGATCTCAGTGGATTGATGCTTCCAAGGGCATAGGGCTTCTGTGTGTGATCACAGTCCATTCCATGATACCGGACATCAATCCGGTCACAATCCACCTGAGTAGTTTCACCATTCCTCTATTCTTCATCCTGGCCGGACTCACTTACAACAGCGACGCTCACAGATATGACCTGAGGCACTTTGTCATGTCAAGAGGCCGGCAGTACCTGATTCCATACTTTATGCTGTACCTCCTCACACTCGTCCTATTCTCGCTGCTACAGCCCTACGTGGCAACCTATCTCACGCCCGACCAGCTCCTGTTCTGGTTCTTCTACGGTAGTGGACCACCCGATGCTGCCACTCACCTGTGGTTTCTGCCGGTCATGTACTTCGGTCTCGTGCTCTTTGCACTGATAGACCGCCTGACCGCACACCTGCCAACCGCCTCTCGTATACCGTTCCTGTTCTTGCTGCCATTCCTAGCTAGCGTAGTAGAGGCGACTCTCAGTCTGCAAGGGAGTCTTGTGCCATGGCATCTCAACGCAGTACTGATTTCGACAACATTCTCATTGATTGGAAACCAACTCAGAAGACTCAATGGTCTCAATGAGTGGAGCATCGGCTCCGCCGCACGCGACCTTGCACTTGCGTCAGCTGGTACGATGGTGCTTCTGCTACTGTCCAGTGTCAATGGTTTCACAGACATCGCGGTGGACAATACCGGAGCCTCTGTGTGGTTGTACATGGTGAATGGCACAATGGGCTCTGCAATCGTCTTCACCGTCGCCGGGCATGTGGCTCGTTCGGGTGGCAGAGTCAGAGGATCCCTCGTCAGCCTTGGAAACTACTCCCAAGAAGTGTACGAAATCCACCCCATCATGTTCTACCTCGTGCCGGTCTCCCTAGTACTGCTTGGATGGACCTCAACCCAGATTGCAGCGTGTCATTCTATCTTCTGGCCGCTTAGACTAGTAATAGGGACAGGTGTTTCATTCTTGGCTGCCAAGAAGGTCATCTCACGCCATAGAATTACGCGACTCATGTTCCGTGGTAGTACAGCAGAGAGGAAACCGCCGTTACCAAGCACTAGGCCCACAGGGAGTCAGAGTTAAGAACTAGCAGCAGTCAGGAGACTCACATGAGCAGAGTGCGTGGCCCAAGTGAGACCGTGAAGAGAAGTATCATGGCAGGCATTTACGCGAATCGAATGCTCCTCACTGCTGAACGCGACAGACCCGAAGGCTGGAAGCTTGTATCGGGGTTATGGAGCCCCTTCTACATTCAGCTTCGTCTTCTGAGTTCGTACCCAGAGATTCTGAAGCTCGCTGGAACCGCCATTGCAGAGACTATCAGGGAGCAGGCTCCCGAAGTCAACCGACTGGTTGGGATTGCGTTCGCTGGCGTACCAATCGCCACAGCAGCATCCATTGCATCGGGCATTCCTGCCTGCCACACACGGAAGGTGTTGGGTGTCAGGAATGAAGCTGATATGCAGAAGGCACTGGCAGAATACGGTCAGCACTCTCTCGTAGAGGGGGTGATGGAGGACGGGGACTCAATCTGCCTTGTAGATGACTTGGTCACAGGGCTTGAGAGCAAGCTCGTGGCACGGTCTCAAGTCCTCGCAGAAGTGAAGCAGAGAGGATTGTCAGATGTGAGATGTGAGAATGTGGCAGTCATAATCGACAGACAACAGGGGGCAGAACAGAAGGCTAAGGAGGCAAATCTTCGCCTTCACTCCATCATTCGCTTTGTTGATGAGGGCTTGCCAATGCTTCGAGATGTGATGACCCCTAGCGAGTACAAGCTTATTGAGGACTATCTTAGAAGCTCACAGTGACGTGGCTCCCGCGAGCGACCTCATATGTGCGCACGGTTGACATGATGAGCCATGTGGTGGATTAAGCGACGAGGCAATCTAGTACGCATGCATACGCATCTTCGGTGTACGACTGTAGACTGAGCTCTCATGCGGAGGTACTACGCAGTAGAAACGGCTATCTCTATCTTCACTAGAGTAGGAACGGTCGCTATGGCTGTAGAGAAGAAAGAGATTGAGCATATGCTCAACTTGGCCTTGGCTACATCGCTGAACCATCAGAAGTTCTATATGGATGCAGCTGCGGAGGCAACGGATTCGCACATCAAGGCGCTTCTAACGGTTCTGGGCGAGTCCGAGGACGAGATTGCAGCTGAGATAGAGAGGATGCGAGTCATGGGCGTCGTTGGAGCAGTGTTGGAATCTGATACCTCATCAAGTGACAGCCCTCCGGATGAAACACCTTTCGACCTTCAACGAGCCGAAACGGACCAGAGGCTCTTCATCTGCAACACGGCATTGGCCATGGAGATCAAGGGCTACACATTCTACCTCTCTATTGCCGTTCGCGCCAAGTCCGAACTGATAAGCAGACTCTTCGAGTATCTTGCCCGCCGCAAGGCTGCACAGATATCCAAGATTCGTCGTATGTGCGAGACATTCTGACACGCTCTACGATTTCCTTGCAGTCCGATTGGCGCCATTGGTGGATTAGAACACGTGTTCTGTGGGACTAATTAACGTAATAAATGCCGATACGAATCAAAACTCAGATAGATTTATATAGAAGTGTGTTAATACACATACACAAGCCGGCCGGGAGGGCCAGCAGAGGCAGAAGCTCCACGAACTCCATCGGAAATGGAGGGGTGGGAGGGATGCCTCAAGAACAGTGGTGATAGAGATGCAGACTGAAGCTCCTGTGTACATGCCCCCGATAGTGCTTGACAAATACGAGGAGTTCAGAGAGCTTGCAAGGGACGCGGCGCTACTGCTGTATAGCCCTGAGTTCTTCAGGAGTCCGTTTCTCGATGACCAGAGACGGATTCGCCGCGTCACCCTTACTGCAGTCGGTGTGAACGTGAGAGGCGTTCCTCTGACGTTCAAGTACACACTCGACTACAATGAACTCCGGGACAGGTCTGGGACTTGGGATCAGCAGACAGCGGACGTTGACAGAGTCATATCGGGCATTCTTGACACACTTGCCAGCGAATGCAACATGGTCAGCGGCTCTCTAGAGTCGGAACACACACTGGGCGAAGCGCTCAGTCGTCCGTAAGCGCGTTGTGACAGCACGCCCGTTGATGATGAGTGGTCAAGATTACTCGTGCGGACAGATACCAATATGAACAATTGTGTCAGTGTGGATTTGACCAGATTTGACCGAAGCTGAGCCCGTTGAGCAGCTGGTACCGCGCATAGTTGAGCAGTACAATCGCCAACCAAGAGGCTGGCGGGTACTACACACCCCGGCTGGAGACATGTTAGTCATTGGTCCGGAGTCTGCGTTTCAACTCAGATTGATAGCGCTGAGCCCGTTTCAGTTCACAGGTGCAGGAGTCGAGATATCTACACAGGACCCGAGTCTAGCAGAAGTTCGCAACACACCCGAGTTCGGACTCAGACCGCTTGACGAGAGGGACATAGAGAGATTCATGAGTGTGATCCAGAGCCCAGAGGCCGCACTGCCGATGATTGAAGAGATAGTCAAGAGAGAACCTGTCGCCCCGGCAGAGATAGAGCGCGAGAAGGTGAGACATCTGTTGAGTGGTCCGGTACTGACCAGACCAGACTTGACATCATTCAGCCCCGACACGCTGAAACTCCAACGCCAGCTCGAAGCCTCGGCACATGAGGTCTTCCGCAAGAGGCACTCCATGCGGGCAGGAATCTACTACTGAACCAGCCGCACGGTCCAGGCACGACAAGCGACGGAGAAGCGGCTCCAGAATTGCGGACAACATGAAAGAGAGCAGACCGCAACAACGTAATCCTTTTGTCCAGTACTACTGCGCTCCCGCGACAGCAGTCGTAGTAGTCTTATCAGCGAGGCCTGTTGATGAAGTCGCTCGTACACAACGGCATCATTGTATTGCCGCCTCCTCCATACCGTGGACTCTCAATAGTTGTACGGGGACAAACTCGTAAGCTTGATCCCTCACAGGAGGAGATGGCCATGGCATGGGTTCGAAAGCTGGGAACTCAGTATGTGGAGGACCCCGTGTTCGTACGCAACTTCATGACCGACTTCAGCAAGGCGCTCAGAGAGAAGCCCGTCCTCACTCCTGAGGAAATCGACTTTGGAGAGGTGATAAGGGCGGTTGCAGCAGAGCGCGCGGCCAAGGAGGCCATGACTCGTGAGGAGAAGAAGGCCGACCTTGAGAGAAGAAAGGCCGAGAGAGAGAGGCTGAAGGAGAGGTATGGCTATGCGTTCGTTGATGGCGAAAGAATGGAGCTTGCCAACTATCAGACAGAGCCATCGGGAATATTCATGGGCCGCGGAGAGCATCCACTGCGCGGGAGATGGAAGTCTGGCGCAACACATCAGGACATCACTCTCAATCTGAGTCCTGACGCGCCAAGACCAGAAGGACCGTGGGGAAACATAATTTGGGCAGAGGACTGTATGTGGATAGCGAAGTGGACAGACAGACTGACAGGGAATACCAAGTACATCTGGCTTCATGACAGCACACCAATCAAGCAGGAACGCGAGGAGGCCAAGTTCAACAAGGCGCTGAAGATTGGCAAGCGGATGGAGGAGATTCGTGAGCACATCATGCAGGGCATAACCTCAGACGATTCGAGAAGGCGCATGGTGGCCGCAGTGTGCTACCTCATTGACAGACTGAGTATCAGAGTTGGTGATGAGAAGGACCCTGATGAGGCTGACACAGTGGGCGCCACGACTCTTCGTGTGGAGCATGTCTCGTTCACGGAGAACTCTGTGGTCCTTGACTTCCTGGGAAAGGACAGCGTGCCGTGGCACAGGGAACTCGAACTGCCACGGGAGGTCTATGCGGTCATCAAGAAGCTGTATGACGATGCACGGGAGAGAGTGGCATCGTTTGAAGGACGGAGGAGCCGAGTGACAAGTGCCGACTCGAAGAAGGTGGCACAGATATTCCCCTCAGTGAGCAGTACACAGGTGAACAGCTTTCTGGGGGAGTGTGTTCCTGAACTCACTGCAAAGGTCTTCCGGACATTCCATGCAACGGAGACCATGGCTCGGGAGCTGGAAAACAGCAAAGTGCGCAGGACGGACCCCGACTTCATCAAGAAGGAGGCAATCAGGCGAGCCAATCTTGAAGTCGCTCGTGTGATGAATCATACAAAGCAGGCCCCGAAGGGATGGACAAACACCGCAGCACGTTACGAGCAGAGGATGAAGGCGGCAGAGCAGCGTCTCGCCAAGATGCATAAGAAGCTGGAGGAGAAGAAGAAGAGGCTTCGTGATGCTAAGGAGAGAGAGGAAGCGAAAAGGGCAAAGTCGCAAGAGACCAGAAGAAAGAAGACTGGCACTATCCAGCGACTTGAACAGTCTGTAGAGGCCGCCAAGGAGGCATACAAGAGAGCCAAGCTTGCCAAGCAGCGTATCGAAGTTGACTATGCATTGGCAAAGGCCACTCGTACGTGGAACCTTGGTACTTCACTCAAGTCGTATATTCACCCGAGGATCGTCTACCGGTGGTGCAAGAAGGTCGACTACGACTGGAGGCAAGTATACACTAAGCAACTACAGAGAAAGTTCGCATGGGTTGAAGCGGGAGAAGAGGAATCACTTGAAGGCTAGAGCAATTCCGACTTGATGCGTGCGACTATCTCGTCGCGAATGGACCTGAATCGATTCAGGACCTCAGACTCCGTCCCTTCAAATGCGGCAGGGTCCTCTAGCGACCAGTGCAAGGTCATCTTGGCACCGGGAAAGAACGGGCATGTCTGCTTGGCCCGGTCGCATACTGTCACGACCAGATCGAACGGGAGGCTCGTGAACCGGTCAACCGTCTTGGTATGTAGACGGCTCGTATCACAACCGAGTTCCCTGAGCACAGTGATAGCATGGGGGTTGACCTCTGGTGCCGGCTTCGTCCCCGCACTGTACACTTCAAAGATATCTCCGCCAAGCAATCTGAGTAGTGCTTCAGCCATCTGACTCCTCGCAGAGTTACCTGTGCACAGAAAGAGAACTCGCTTCCTCTCAGAGACTTGCTCACCGTCGGACGAGTTGCTGGAATCTCTGACGTACAAAGTGGGAAACCTCAAGCTTCAATCATGCAGCACTGGATAGAGTTGGTGGTGCGGCCACCGGGATTCGAACCCGGGTCACGAGCTTGGAAGGCTCATATCATAACCCCTAGACTATGGCCGCTGTGAGCCCCTGTCCCCGGGGATTCGATTTAAGCGTATTGTTGGGAAGTGCTTCAAGCGGGGACGCATCAATGACCTTCGTATCGCCGCTGACTTACGCCAGTCTTCCACGAGTAAGTCCACAGGACCTCGGCACACACATGCCATGCCATCATCACTTCGGGGTCAAGCTCAATCTGTATCGGAAAGAGACCCCTAATGTTGTCGGAAAAGGTGCCATGAGGAAACGCACCGACTCCCACTATGACGGGAATGTTGGGGTCGGATGGCAGAATCTCAGCTAGGCGACTGATGTCGGTTCGCGTTCCTCCCTCCATGGCCAATAGCGTGAGAGCAGAGTCCGAGCCGGCTTGCAGCTCGCGAATCAGCTGATCCAGTGTCTTGTCAGAAAGTTGTAGCAGTGCGTTGCCATCAGGGGGGACCTGACCAGCGAGAAGAAGCTGTTCCATCAGACCCACGAATCTGTCTTGGGCCCGTGGCAGACGAACATCAGGACTGACATATACCGTTCGTCCATCCAACAGGTGAAGATGCACGCCGAGCAGACCTGCCTTGCACAGCGGGGTCTCTAGGACTGCCATTAAGCTGTGCATCACGATGTCAGGCCGTCCCCTCCTTGCGCCGTCAGCGAGGCGTGTCATAGAGCGGCCGTGGTGTGTCTGGTCCAATAGAATCTCACGCGGGCTCTTCCGCCGCTTCGAGGCGAATTGCTGAATCTCCTTCAGTCGTGCCAATTCCGGTGGGACCAGCTCAAGTCCACAGTCGAGTAGAATCAGGTGAAGCATGTGACAACCAACCATGTGAGTTGTGGAAATGATTTAAGGCGATTGAGTCAGCGATGAGAAAGAGTTGAACATTGCTTTGAAACGAAGACCGCCCTCATCAGGAGCAAGGAGGCTGGCACAGGAGAGGGTACTACGACTCTGGGCCCTATCAAGGGAGATTGCCTCAGAGAGACCGGAACTGGCACGGTCCTGGATGACGAGTGCTAAGAGGACGGCACAGAGAGCGAGACTGAGGATTCCGCGTAACATAGACAGATACGTGTGCAAGCAGTGTGGCACATTACTCACTTCCACTGCGCGATGTCGTGTGAGAATACGCCACAACCGTTCAGCTCACATGGTTGTGACTTGTCTCAATTGTGGTGCTCACCGAAGATTTCGGGTGAGAAGACAAGATTAATGTGGGTGCACACAGAGGCCTAGGTGTTGACTATGGACAGCCGAACGCAGCCCGACCCCATAAGACTAAGCATAGCATGGCAGGAGCCAGCGATGATGCAGATAGGGAAGGGTGGTCTATCAGAGGGCGTGATCAGAGAAGCCAAGCGCCTTGTGAACAAGCACAGATACATCAAGATCAGACTTCTGTCAAGCGCGCTTGAGGGGCAGACGAAAGAGGACTCTTTCAAGAGCATATGCAGTCAGATAGGTGCCACACTGGCAGGAATCAGAGGTAACACTGCGGTAATCTACAAGAGCAAGTCAAGGAGACCGCCAGTCCGAGAATGACAGACGGGGCTCGCATGTTCTAACATAACGCTTTTATGGAGACTCAAGGCTGCATGTTCAGCCTTCTGAGGTAGGCATTCCGCCCAGTTGGTGTGCGGTGGACACTCCCTTGTTGGCATGGTGACTGACAATGCCCACAGTCTATGACATCCCGGCGAACATCTTCATCCGCCGATTGGCACAGGATCTCAAGTCCCGGAAGGAGATACAGATTCCCGATTGGGCCCTGTTCTCGAAGACGGGTGTTCATCGAGAGAGAGCCCCAGATGACCCTGAGTGGTGGTACATCAGATGCGCAAGCCTTCTCAGGAAGGTGTACCTGATAGGACCGATAGGCACTGAGAGGCTTACTGTCGAGTATGGCGGGAGGAAGCAGCGCGGAACAAAACCGAGCCGTTTCAGACGTGGAAGTGGAGCGGTCATCAGAACAGCGCTTCAGCAGTTAGAGAGAGCAGGATTACTCAGGAAATGCGGAAGCAAGGGACGAGAGATGACCGACATCGGCAGGTCCTACATGGACAAGCTGTCATCTGGGCTGAAGACCGAACTTGAGAAGGCGATACCAGAACTGCACAAGTACTGAGTCAGGACACCGAGGTGATTCTTTGGGAGAAGATGAGCTTGACGCCATCAGGCAGAGGAAGCTTGCTGCTCTCAGGGAACGGGCACTTCAGGAACAGGCGGAGAGTCAGCAAGCGGCCGAGTATGAGGCGCAGAAAGAGGCTTTGCTGAGGCAGATCCTCACTCCAGAGGCTCGAGCACGACTGACCAATATCAGGATGGTCAAGCCACAACTGGCTGACCAGATTGAGAGCCAGTTGATTCAGCTGGCCACCAGCGGAAGACTCAGAGGTAAAGTGACGGACGAACAGCTCAAGTCGCTCCTCCAGCAGATTCAAGGACGGGAGCGCGAAAGAAAGGTCACGTTCAGATAGGAAAGCTGCACATGGTGATGAGAATGGCACGAAACAAGCCACTGGGAAAGAAACTGAGGATGGGAAAGGCAATGAAGTCAAACTCCTCAGTGCCCTCATGGGCCGTCATGAAGACGGGTGGAAAGGTCAGAAGGACGCCAGGGCAGCGGCAATGGCGTGGCACCAAGCTGAAGCCATAGAAAGGTGATTGCTAGATGGCCCCAGACGAGATGAAGGAAGAGAACCTCCCGGAAGAGGAGAAACCAGAAGACACCGCTACCAGTGGAACAGATACCACCACCAGTGAAACGGTCAGTGAGACACCGGCCGCTCCGGCCGAGATGCGCGCTGAAGAAGAGATTGTCGAGGAGCGCATTTATACTGTCCCCCTCAGAATGGCATACTGGACCGGCAGCAGACTCCGAAGGTCCAACAGAGCGGTGAGAATACTGAAGCAGTTTGTGCAACGCCACATGAAGCCAGAGGGCATTCTTCTGGAGAAGGAAGTGAACGAGAGAATCTGGAACCGGGGCATTCAGAAGCCACCCAGAAGGATTCGCATTCGAGCCGCCAAGAACTCGGAGAACATAGTGAGAGTCTATCTGGCGGAGGGATAGCACATGACAGTCGCCCGAACCGACTTTGAGGGCGACTCGAATGTCGGAGCATTCGGAGTCGTCACTGACGGCTTTGTGTTCGTGTCTTCGAACATGTCCGAAAAGTCGATGGAGATGATTCAGCGGACTTTCAACCTGCCAGTAGTGCAGTCCACAGTGGCCACTCTCGATGCAGTAGGCATAATGTCAGCGGCGACATCAGGTGGCATAGTAGTGCCGTACACAACAACAGAAGACGAGCTGGCACGACTGAAGAGAGCCGCAGACTTCAACGTTGACTGGATCGACAACAAGATGACTGCACTTGGAAACATCATTCTGGCAAACGACAAGGGCGCCCTATGTCATCCAGACTTTGATGCTGCGTCTATTCAAAAGATTGAGGACACACTGGGTGTGGAGGTAGTGAAAGGCACAATAGCTAGGCTCCCACTCGTAGGAGCGAACGCTGTGGCCAACAACCACGGGGCGGTTGCCCATCCTCTTGCCACAAGTGAGGAGCTGGAGAGAATCAGGGACGTGCTAAAGGTCGATGTCGAGGTTGGCACCGTGAATAGGGGCAGTCCATACACACGTCTGGGAGTTCTTGCCAACGCAACAGGCCTGCTTGCAGGCTACGAGACCACGGGTGTGGAACTCGCACACATTTCTCAGGTACTGGGATTCGTATGACAGAGAGGAGAAACTGATGAGTATGAAAGTGTGGAGAGTAAATGGAGAGTTCAGGAAACTGAGGAGACGATTCCCGTTCAGTAGGGAACTGGCAGCCGAGAAGGAAGCCCATGCAAGAGAGAGAGTGCTCTCGGAACTTGGCAGTCACCACAGGGTTCCTAGGAAGGACATCCTGATCAGGGAACTCAAGGAGATCAAGCCAGAAGAGATAGTAGACCCCGTACTGAAGAAGTCACTGGGCTTGGAGAGCGCTCACTGATGACTGAAGAGCAGCAGGAGCAGTTCCAGAAGCTCTACAACGAGCAGCAGGCGGTCAACGCCAATCTTGAAGCGGTCAGAGAACGCCTTGAAGTGCTTCAGCTGTATCTGAACAACTACAGGATTGGACTGATGGTACTCGAAGAACTTGCGAAACGAGCAGAAGGCGACGAGGTCTTACTGGCTGTGGGGGGCGGGTTGTTCGTTCAGGCTAGACTCAGAAGCACTGCAAAGGTCTTCCGCGACATAGGCAGCGGGGTCAGAATAGAGTCAACCGTTGAGGACGCAAAGAAGTATGCACAGGAGTCCATCGCAAGCCTAGAGAAACAGTACGAGTCATTGTCATCAGAGAATCAGAAGCTCAGCAACTACGTCACAGCGCTTAACACTCAGCTTCAGGAACTCGTCACAAAGATACAGCGGCAGACTCGGGGGGCTTGAATAGGTGCTCGAGAGGCTGCGGAGCGCATTGGACTCCGCGGCAACTAAGGTCACGACGAAGGAACTGACTGAAAAGAACCTGAGTGATGCAGTATGGGAGCTGCAGCTCGTACTTATCCAGAACGATGTCGCAATGGAGGTTGCCGAACGAATCTGCAACATCACAAAAGAGAAGATTCTTGGTTCCCGGACGGGGCGTCTGGAGAAGGTCTCAACCACCTTCAAAGCGGCACTTCATGATGCAGTACTCGAAGTCCTCACCCCCAAGTTCCCACTGGACCCGCTCGCCCTTGCTGAAGAGAAGAAGAGAAGAGGGGAAGTCACAACAGTGATGTTTGTGGGTGTCAATGGGACCGGCAAGACAACGACTTTGGCCAAGATGGCGAAGCTGTATCTCAACAGGGGTTTCTCCGTAGTGATTGCAGCCGGGGACACCTACAGAGCAGGTAGCATTGAGCAGCTGGAGAAACACGGACAGCGGCTCGGCATTAGAGTAATCAAACAGGAGTACGGAGCTGATGCGGCGGCAGTGGCCTACGATACCATCGCCCACGCCAAGGCGAAGAAGATCGATGTGGTGTTGATTGACACTGCGGGGAGGATGCAGAGCAACAAGAACCTCTTGGCGGAGATGCAGAAGATAGCACGGGTTGCCAGCCCGGACATGAAGCTCTTCGTGGGGGACGCACTGGCTGGCAACGATGCCCTGTCACAGGCCAAGGAGTTTCATGAGGCAATTGGCATAGACGGCGCCATCCTGACCAAGTTTGATGCGGATCCATCAGGTGGTGCAGCTCTCTCAATTGCATTCGTCACAGGACGACCGGTGGTGTACTTGGGCATCGGTCAAGGGTACGATGACTTGCAGCGGTTCGACCCAGTCTGGTTTGCAGAACGTCTTGTCGCAGAGTGAGTTTCTGCATGGTCACGCTTATTACCTTGATAAGAGTTGAACCCATTCAGCAACTGGCTTAGAGGTGCTAAAGCCTTGACTATGAAAGGTAGAAGTTTCGTCGACCTGTCGGATTTCAAGAGGCCCGAGTTGAGAAGAATACTGGACTTGGCACACGAGTTGAAACGGAAGCAGCATGCCGGAGAGCCACATGAACTACTCAAGGGCAAGTCACTGGCAATGATATTCATGAAGCCATCCACTAGGACAAGAGTGTCATTCGAGGTTGGAATGACTCAACTTGGAGGACACGCATTGTACTTGGAAACTGGAGGTACCCAACTTGGGCGTGGGGAAACCATCTCCGACACCGCGAAGGTTCTCGGTCGGTACTGCGATGCAATAATGGCACGGGTCTTTGCACACAGTGATGTTGTTGAGCTTGCCAAGCATGCGAATGTACCGGTGATCAACGGGCTCTCGGACCTTCTCCACCCGTGTCAGATAATGGCGGACATGATGACGATTGAGGAACACAAGGGGAGGCTTCAGGGGCTCAAGATCGCGTATGTTGGAGACCCAAACAATGTGAGCAACTCGATAATGCAGGGATGCACAATTATGGGCATGGATGTAACCATCGGGTGCCCGAATACATACATGCCGGACCCACGGATACTTGAGAAGGCTACTGCGCTCAGCAGGGAATACGGCACAAAGCTCTCCGTTGTGCACAACCCCATGGAGGCAGTCAAGGGGGCAGATGTGATATACACTGACACCTTCTTCAGTATGGGACAGGAAAGAAGCAAAGAAAAGGAGAGTGCACTCATGCCATACCAAATCAATGACAGTCTGGTGGCGGCAGCGAATAAGGATGTCATTGTCATGCACTGTCTTCCTGCACATCGTGGTGAGGAGATCACAGACAGCGTGATGGATGGTCCACACAGCGTAGTCTTTGACGAGGCAGAGAACAGACTACATGCCCAAAAGGCAATACTCGCCCTTATTGTCTGAGGAGCCTGAGAGTTGTCAGCCGAGGTCGTTTCCATAGGGCGGGTGAATGTCGATGTGGTCATGAGAGTGGAGAGTCTCACGGGCACTGACCATCACTTCACGGGCCAAGACGGCTACATAGCATTCGGAGGGTCGGCCTCAAACTTCGCTGCACAGTCTGCAAAGCTGGGCGTGAAGACCGCCCTTCTGAGCTGTGTGGGAAGCGACCTATACGGCCAAGTCATTCTGAGAGAGCTGGCGAGGATAGGTGTGGACACCAGACTTGTGCTCACACTCGACAAGCAGCAAACGGGCATCTTCACGTACATATACGACGCCAACCGCAATGAGATGGTAATTGTCGAGCCAGGAGCGAACAAGTTCGTTGAGAAGCACCTCTTGGAAGAGAGTATGCTAGAGGGAACAAGCACAATCCATCTGGCGGGAGCCTTTCCTATGATGACAAGACGCGCGGCCGAGATAGCCACAGTAAATGGAATGGTCCTGTCAATAGACCCGGGACGAGCTGCCGCATCCCTTTCATTCAACGAGGTTCTGCCGCATACGGACCTCCTGTTTCTCAATCAGAGAGAACTTAGGGAGTATTTCGGAATGGAGGCCTCCGAGGCTGAACTCAGGAGACTTGCAAAGACCTTTCCGGGCATACTCGTGGTGAAACTTGCAGAGAGGGGGGCAGTGGCGACGGACGGGTTTGAGTACTGTGAGTCTCGCGCCTTCGATGTGCAGGTTGCTGACACCATGGGTGCGGGAGACTCCTTTGCGGCAGGATTCGTGGCAGCATGGACGCGCTCAGAGAACATAGAACAGGCACTGAATGTGGCTAATGCTGTGGCAGCCCTCACTATCACACAGAGAGGAGCGCAGGAGGGACAACCGAACTTAGAACAGCTTGAGAGATTCTTGGCAAAGTATGACATCTCGATAGGGACTATAGCGAGGGCTCTGCGTCCTGAGAGACGAGGAACAAAGTGACACATCCGTGTAATACCTGGATAGTATTCCACTTTTTGTTAGTTGGATGCGTGACTGCACCTGCACAGAAGGTGGAAGAATGCACCCGCTTTTGGAAGAAGTACTGAACGGATCGAGCACTACGCGACGTGACCATCAGACGCGACCAGTAAGAAGGATGCCTAGGAATGAAACCACAGACGAAGAACTGGCAGAGCTCCTCAACTCGGTCTCTGCAAGGATTCTTGTGGTCGGCGTCGGTGGCGCCGGAAACAATGCCATCACCCGGCTGATGGAGGTGGGCATTGAGGGGGCAGAAACGATGGCTATGAATACGGATGCTCAAGACCTCTACTTCTGCAACTCACATCACAAGCTTCTTCTCGGTAGGGAATGCTGCGGTGGACTCGGGGCTGGAAACCATCCGGAGATTGGAGAGGCGGCTGCGAAGGAGACCTATGAGATGATTAAAGATGTGACCCAGGCAGACCTGGTGTTCATCGCAGCAGGGATGGGGGGTGGAACAGGTACTGGGGCAGCACCTCTGGTTGCAAAGGCTGCAAAGGAGAATGGCGCGCTGACTGTGGCGATTGTGTGTCTGCCCTTCGAGGTCGAAGGACCGGTAAGAAAGAAGAATGCGGCGAGGGGACTGAGTGCGCTCATGGAACATGTCGACACCCTCATTGCTATCCCGAACGAAAAGCTGCTCGAGATTGCGCCGGATCTGACCTTGCCGGAGGCATTCATGGTTGCAGATGAGGTGCTTGTGCGTGCAGTGAAGGGCATTGCGGAACTCATTTCCAAGCCGGGCCTTGTTAACTTGGACTTTGCAGACGTACGCACGACAATGCGAAACGGTGGAGTGTCCATAATAGCGCTTGGTGAGGGTCAGGGCGAGAACCGCGCGGAGGAGGCTGTGTACAACGCACTTCGAAACCCCCTGATTGACGTTTCCATTGAGAACGCCCGTAACATACTCATCAATGTGACTGGCAGTGAGAACCTTCAACTGTGCGAGGCCAAACGCGTTGTTGAACTCGTGACTCAGCAGGTCAGAGCGGGAGCAGAGGTGATATACGGGGCACTCATAATGCCGGAACTTGAAGACCGGCTTCGAGTGACAATCATTGCCTCTGGCGTTTCCTCCCCATACATACTCGACTCAACAGCTGAGAGAGTCAGGCCTCTTGCTGATGACCTCAAGACCAGCCCAGATGTTAGCGAGCACGATAGTACTGAGGAACGCGATACGAGGCAATTGGCTACTGAGTAATGGTTAAAAGCCGACCGAAGGTTGTGACTATATGCGGTCAGCCCCAGCAGCGTCTGGGAACGGGATGTTGAGTTTACATGGGACTCGGCGAATTCATCAACAACAGCAGGAGAATACTGAAGCTTGCCACAAAGCCTTCAAGAAAGGAACTCTGGCTGAGTACTAGAATCAGCATTCTGGCAATGTTCCTTGTCGGCTTCCTTAGTTTCATCATTCAAATCCTGATGACTACCATCACGTCCGGTTGGGGCACCTAAGGGACTAGTCCCGACGACTCGGGAGGTCACTGCATGAGAGGAAAGACAAGCATCTACGCGATTCGTACAACCATAGGCCAGGAACGATCGGTCACAGACCTCGTGACAACTGCAGTGATAGGAGAATCCGATGTCTGGCAGTGCCCATACTGTGCCGAACAGTTCTCGTCAGAGAACAGTACCCTCAGGCACATGGAAAAGTGTGAAAAGAAGAAGAAGAGTGGCGAGCCAATCCTAGTGTCTCGCAACCAGCTGCTAGGTCGCGTGAAGTCGATTCTCGTCCCTGAAACTCTCCGAGGCTATGTCTTCATTGAAACGGAGGAGTTCCGTGATGTGGAGATAGCCATCTCTGGCGTGCCGCATGTCAGAGGACGCGTTGGGGGAAAGGTGAGTCTTGACGAAATAGACAAGTTTCTGACTCCAAAACCAGCCGCAGAGGGCATTTCGACAGGAGACGTCGTGGAGATCATCTCCGGACCCTTCAAGGGCGAACGTGCGAAGGTAGTACGAGTGGAGAGCGCAAAGGAGGAGCTGGTGCTCGAACTCCTTGACAGCCCCGTGACCATCCCAATAAGAGTTCATGCAGACTTCGTCAAACTTGTGGAGAAGGGCAAGGAACTCTTGGAACCCACCACTGAAGAGCCGACTCCGACACCTGTATCGACTCCGCAGGGAGGACGACAGGAAGAGGGGGAGAAGAGGGAAGAGGAGGAAGAGGAGGAGGACTCTTTCTGGTCTCAGGGCTGAGCCTCCCTCTGAGTCACGAGAATTGGTGGACCATCGGTGAATGTCAACTTAGGACATTGATGAACCTCCTCTTGAGAGAGATGATGACGGCGGACAGAGCACTCTGTCCACAACAGTTCCAGAGGGAGAGACCTTCTTCTCCCCTTCCACCATTCCTAACATGACGCATACGGTCGTCACTCCAAAACGCTTAAGAAGACACCAGAGGCCGATGCGGTCACCTCACTCCTTAAACAGACTGAGCGCAGGACGCTTCAGTCCGGGGTGTGATATACATGAAACAAGAAGCAGTAGACCTCACTGGACATCTAGCGTCTTCTGTCCAGAAGGTCGATTACACTCGTGATGTTGCGTACGTCTCGAGGACACTGCACTGCGGAGCGCGATTATAGTGAGTGAACGGAAAGTAGTAGTAGAGGCCATGGTTGAGGGTGGAAAGGCATCCGGAGGCCCTCCAATTGGCCCCGCACTTGGTCCCACCGGTGTCAATGTTTTCCAGGTTGTGACCAAGATCAATGAGGTGACTCAGCCATTTTCAGGTTTGAAGGTACCAGTCAAGATCATAGTAGACCCTAGCACAAAGGGTTTCGAAGTGGTAGTGGGTGTGCCACCGACAAGCGCACTCATACTGAAGGAGATAGGTGCACCGAAGGGGTCAGGGACACCCAACACGAGCACTATCGGAAACCTGACAATTGCGCAGCTCAAGAGTATCGCCAAAGTCAAGGCTTCAGAACTATCTGCTCAGACAATGAAGACGGCAGTGCTTACCATATCGGGCACATGTGTTTCGGTAGGTGTGACGATAGATGGCAAGCCAGCCAAGGAGTTCCAGAAGGAATTGAGGGCCGGCAAATACGATGACCAGTTGACCGAGCCTCTGAGGGAGGGCTAAGAGAGATGTCAGTAGATATGGACCGTATAGTGTCTGCCGTGGGTGAAGCTAGGGCTCAAGGCAAAGCGAGAGGAATAAAGTTCGAGCAAAGCTTCGACTTCTCTGTGAGTTTCAGAAAGAAAGAGATGGACATTTCAAAACCTGAGAACAGGTTCAATCAGGAACTGACCCTTCCAAACCGGCTGTATCCTCCTGCGAAGGTCTGTGCATTTGGCGACGGCGATTTTGCCGCTGCAGCAAGAACTGCTGGTGTGGAGAGAGTAGTGTCCAAGGAAGAGATACCAAGGATTGGTGAGGAGAAGAGGGAACGAAAGTCGCTTGCGAGGAACTACGACTACTTCATTGCGTCCACAGACACGATGCCTCTGATAGGTAGGTATCTTGGACAGGCTCTGGGTTCTAGAGGAAAGATGCCAAAGCCATTCCCACCACAGGCAGACCTCACGGGGGCAGTAAGTCAGTATCAGCGGACCGTGCGTATTCGAATGCGTAGCACTCCCACGTTCCATGTAAAGGTGGGTCATGAGAGAATGACTGACAAAGAGATAGCAGAGAACATCATGGCGGTGCTCAACCTGGTTGACAGCAAAGGCCACACGCCGAAGATTGGCGATATGATCGTCAAGACAACAATGGGGCCGCCCGTGAGAATCACGTCCTGGAGATGAGGATAGATGGCAATGCATGTGCATCAAATCCCCCAATGGAAGATTGACGAAGTCAGACAACTCGTCAGCGAGATGAAACAGAGCAAGGTAGTGGGTCTGGTCAATGTGGAGGGTATCGGCTCAAAGCAGCTCCAGGGAATAAGAGATACCCTGCGACAGTCCGCGAAGATACGCATGGCTCGCAACACGCTCATGATAAGAGCAATCAAGGAATCCGGACTACGGGGGATCGCAGCTCTCAGTGACCATGTCTCCGGGCCTGTCGCATTCATATTCAGCAATCAGGACCCATTCATACTGAGCAAGTTCTTGTCCGAGAACAAGGCTTCAGTCCCAGCAAAGGGAGGGCAGATTGCGACCAGCGACATAATCATCCCTGAGATGAACACAGGCGTCCCTCCAGGGCCATTCATCAGCGAACTGGCTGCTCTGAAAATCCCCGCAAAAGTCAAGGGTGGGGTCATCCACATCACACAGGAGACAGTCGCAGTCAAGGCTGGAGAGGTCATATCCAATACGATGGCACAGATGCTCACACGTCTTGGCCTTGAACCGATGAAAGTTCAACTCAGGCTAGTAGCAGCCTACACAGATGGTGCATTGCTTACAGAGGAGAACCTGCTGGTCGACCTTGACGCATTGCTAACAGAGGTGCTCCAAGCGCATCAGCATGCACTCAACCTGTCAATCAATGTCGGGTACCCGACTACGTACACCATCCCAGTGATCATAGCCAAGGCAGACATGGAGGCAAGAAACCTGGCGTTGAACATCGAGTTCTTCGAGCCAGACATCTTGTTGCAGTTCTTGTCCAAGGCGAACTGGGAGGCGTTAGCACTGGCTTCAGTGCTTGCCCAGAATAACCCCGAGGCGGTTCCTTCAGGAATCCTTACCAAGCACGAAACTGCCGCGACAACATCTGTGGCTGAAACACCTAGCAAGGACGAGGACAAGGACAAGACCAAGAAGGAACCTGAGAAAGAGGACAAGGAAGAAGAAAGTGTAACAGGTCTAGGAAGCCTGTTCGGATAGTCAACAAAGAGGTGACACACGAAATGGAATACGTATATGCAGCACTCTTGCTCCACAAGGCTGGCCAAGAGGTTAGCGAGAAGAGCATCGAGGCAGTGCTCACTGCCGCTGGTGTGAAGGCCGACAAGGGCAGACTCAAGGCGCTTCTTGCCGCCCTCGAAGGTGTAAACATTGATGAGGCTCTGAAGAGCGTCGCAATGCCTGTTGCAGCCCCTTCAAGCCCTGGAACTCCGACAGCAGCTGCCGGTTCAGGAGCCAAGAGCCAGAAGAAGGAAGAAGAGAAGGAAGAAAAGAAGGAAGAGGAATTCACTGCAGGTCTCGGCAGCCTCTTCGGTTGAAGTACTACGGATTCTTCAATCATAGTCTGGAGCGGAGAGGCGTCATGTCGATCCGCTCACATCTTTTTCTCATTCTGGCATCCAAAACAGTGAAATCCATATCAGTGACTATGGACGTCCGTGAAGATAGTCTTCGATGAACGAATGAGGCAGTCCTATGATGGAACACCTGCAGGAGCACCGGGCAGACTTGACAGCGCGCTGAGCGTGCTGAGGAGTAGGCCCGAATATGAGTTTGTAAAGCCGGTGCCTGCTTCGAGAGAACAGATACTTCTTGCTCACACTGAGAATCACATTGAGAGCGTTAAGCAGGACAGTGACTCTCGCAATGGGCTCCTGTTCCAGATGGCAGCCCTAGCAGCGGGCGGTGCGATAAGGACCGCAGAGATTGCCATGACTGGTGAACCTGCCTTTGGTCTTATCCGCCCTCCCGGGCACCATGCCTCTCACGACTCCTACTGGGGATACTGCTACTTCTCCAACATGGCATTGGCCCTGCTGTGGCTGAAACACACCAAGCAGATAGAGTCAGCGTTCATACTCGACTTTGATCTGCACACAGGGGATGGGACGATAGACATCCTGGGCAGTGACACGCGGTTCGTCATCTACAACCCGAATGGGAGGGGAGACGAGGAGTACATCCGGAACGTGAAGATGGCGCTTGACGAGAGCCCGGATGTGGACATCATAGCGGCCTCTGCGGGTTTTGACCAGTATGTCCACTGTTGGGGCGGTAACCTGAGCACAGACGCGTTCAGGAGGATAGGCGACATGATGCGGCAGTTCGCACAAGAAAGGTGCGACAGCCGCAGATTCGGACTGCTTGAGGGAGGCTACAATCACGAGGACCTCGGCAAGAACGTCCTAGCATTCTGTGAGGGCCTGAGAGGCAAAGGCTAGTCACTTGGTTTCCGGGAGGCAGCTGCGCTGCGGAAAGCTTTATGACTGTACAGCATGGACCACCTCCAATAGGGCCCGTTGCCTAGCCAGGGCTCTTGGGCAGTCCGCCTAGGAGAGATGAATAGGGCGCCAGCCTTCTAAACGACTACTCTGTGTGGTCCGAAGAGAGTTGGAGCTCGCGCGTTCAATCGACTCCGGAGTCTTCCGGACCGGAATAAATCGCGCCGGGCCCGCCATCGCTCAGAATGGTCCTCGCGCTCCATCTGTCAGACATATGCATTGAGTCTTGGAGACCATACTGCGGTGTGCAAGATGAGTCAGTGCCAGACTGCAACAGGTCTGGTAGTGATAGGCTTCAATCTAGTCAAGTTGCGCCATGAAGTTCCTGAAACATCCGTGCACCAATGAAATACGACCGTGAAACGCAGCTCCTCATCATCATCGGACCAGTATTCACAGACGGTAATGTAAGGCGTTCGTGCTGTCTTCTACTGTTCGCTCAACTGCCAAATACGAGAGATTCGGACAGCCAATCGGGAACCTTGCATTCAATGAGACGCTCTAGCTCAGTAATGGTGGCGGGTGAATGACTCTTTATCCGTGCGGCTCTCTTCGCACCTATACCAGGTATCATCTCCAGCTGTGACATTGTAGCGGTCTTGATGTCAAACGGGTATGGGAGCACCGTGACAGATCGTGGGCCATGGTCCACTACAAACACATCCATCGTATCGATGGTTCCAGAGCCCATCGGCATATGACAGAGGAGCGGATAGGATGCAAGCGGTCTCAGCAGGTAGTTGTTCCCCTCTTGCTGCTCCGCGAAGACCGAACGAATGACTGTCCCTAGAGGTGCCACCCTTCTGAGCATCGGAATGTCAATCATTCTCCGGACTTCCTCCTTGTGTCGGAAGAACTCGTTGTGTTTCAGACCACGCACCTTCTCAGAAGCGACTCTTGTCTGTGGGAAGCCTATCACCTGGCGGATGTTGATTCGTCTGAGGAGCAGGCCCCGCCGCAGCACCTCCGTGAGAAAGACCATGTTGTGGTCTGCAGTCGCTCTGCTCTCGCCCGGCAGTCCATAGACAAAGTTCACTCCAGGGAGAAGATGCGGAAGTCCGCGACCGGGTCGTGTGGATCCAACCTCGTTTAGAAGGGCGATTGCCTCTAGGGCCTCTTCCGGGGTCGCCTTCAGATTGTTCCTTCGGACGACCTCAGGGTCTGCAGACTCTACACCGAGGGCGGCAACGTCGCCAGGTGTATGGTACCTCATGATTGCCTTCGCGACCTCCCGACTCTCTTCCGGGTGTCGCGCAATCGTTCCCGGGTTCACATTGTCTATGTGCAGTACGCTCAAATCGGGGGCGACCCGTCGAGTCTTGGAGAACAGCTCCTCAATGACAGCAGGCTCTGGCCGGGGATACTCCTCATCACCCATCTGCTTGGACCCATAGGTGAAGAGATCAGCCTGGCGACCAATCCTGAAGGCGCGTATTCCAGATGCGTAGAGGGCCTCTATCTCCTCAACGATGCAGTTGATCTGACGCTGTTGCGGCGACCCATAGAGAGGCTCGGTACAAAAAGAACAGCCCCCCGTGAGGAACCGGGGACACCCCCTGTAGGTCTCAATCTCGCAGATCACATGGCCTCTGTGGAAGCCGGGCGCCTGCTTGACAATGGCAGAACCCTTGACGGCGAAGGTCTCCACCTCCGAGGGGGAGCTTCTCGTCACGCTCAAGTCTAGCGAGTCGAGGGCACTACCGCTCCGGAGCGACTCGGATAGGACTATCTCCGCATCACCCTTTACTATGTAGTCGAAAGGTGGGGACAGAGTGTCTGCGCTTAGGGCCACTCTGCCACCTTCAACACCACACCCGAAGCGGGCCCATGGTCCCACAAGCAACTTCGGCACGGACTCAAGCCGGGGGTCTGAGAAGAGCGTACGAGCCTCATTGACAGAGATAGGTGTGCCTCCGAGATACTTGCCGGGGACGATCATTCCTGCGATTAGAATGACCATGTCAGCCGAGCTCCATAGCCGGCGTGCCGAGTCGAAGCTGATACGCACTTGGTCGATTGTCTGATAGACCACCTCTGTGTGAGGACTACAAGTCCATATTGCCCCAGCTATGTAGCGCGGGTACGTGCTCATGTATGGAGGCACGCCGAGGCAGGTGGGCTCATCCACATACCCATCGACAATCACAGCTCGCTCCAGCTAGCTCCACTCCCTGAAATTGTCATATCCCCTTGCGGGTATGACGGTTTCGACCCCATCTGCAACATACCTCACCCCTGAGCCCTCTGATACCTGCCCAATCACCATCAGTGACGCTTTGTTGAGCCGCCCGACGCTCACTGCAGATTCGATCTTGTCCGATGGAATGGTCATGACAACCGAGAATTCCTCGCCGCCATTCATGATGAGTTCCAGCAGGTCTAGACCGTGTTGTGCTGCAAACTCCTGCACCCCTGATGAGATGGGCAGGCGATTGACAGAGAATGATAGACCCGCCTGATCTGCCATCATGTTCAGCGTTACCCCCAGTCCGTCACTGCTATCCATTGCCGCAGTCACCAATTCTCTTCTGGAAAGAGATTCCACAAGACCAAAGTGAAGCTCGGGCTTGTATGCTGCATTTAGAGCGCGGTCTCTCAGAGTCGGTGACGCGTCCAGTCCCTTCAGAAGAATCCTGTAGGCCACAGAGGTCAGACCGAAGCTATCAGTCACGACAATGAGGTCACCAGGTCGTGCTCCACCACGCAGCACGATTCTATCGGGAGGACAAAACCCGATGGCCACCCCTGTGAGGACAGTGTCCGGAGCGGAACCAGTGTCACCTCCAATGAACGTCACACCATTCTTGAGCCCGTATTGGGAGTACCCCCTGACAAACTCCAAGGCCTCAGAAAGGTCGAGGTCTGGGGGAACACATAGAGATAGCATGCTGGCAGCAGGACGTACTCCTTTGGCAACCAAATCACTCAGAACCATGACTGCTGTCTTTCGCCCCACTTGGGCGCTAGTCATTCCTGGCAGCCGGTCTGTGGACGAGACAAAGGTGTCGACGTTCAGAACCGCATTCAATTCAGGAACGGCAGCCAAGTCCGAGGCGTCCTCATCGAATCCCAGTCTGGCTCCATGAGCCATTCCAACCAGAGACCGTATCTCTGACAGTAGTCGTCTCTCGCCGACCTCACCTATCTTCATGACCAATCTCAAGCGTCGAGTCGCCAGCTCGATGATAAACCTTTATTAACGGAGATACAGGCAATCGCCTCCGGATTAGCCTCGGTGGCCAAGTGGTTACGGCGTCTGTCTCGTAAACAGAAGAACGTTGGCTGATTCCCAGCCCTCGGTCGAATCGCGGGTTCAAAAGACTGCATGACTCGCATGTGGTCGGAATGTCCCGCCCGGGGCTCCACTCCATCATCTCGCCATACTGCAACCAGCAGTTCGTATTCTGGCTCAACCACAGTCATTTCTGCGCGCATGTCAATCGGTCACGGACTTGACTACAGCCCGACCCCATCCTGAGCGGGAGATGGATGTGATTATGCCCAAGTTGAGGACTAGTATGACGAGGAAGAGCCAGTAGGGACCGAGGAAAGTGTAGATGTAACCTCCGGCCACAGGCGCTACCGAAGCGAGGAATACCACAATCACCCAGAAGACGGTCAGACCCTTTGCGGAGTCGCTGGATGGCAGGTTCTTCTGCACAAAGGAGATTATCACGTTCCACCACAGTAAGTCATTTGTGTACTTCAGTACTATTGCTACAAAGGCAGTTGTCATCAATACGCCCAGACCAGGATAGACAGACTCGAGCAGGACCCCCAGCTGCGGGGGACCCCAGAGTGGGAAGACCGGCGCCACGAGCAGTAGGAGCGCGCTTACTGGCATCATTGCGTAGACAATCAGTCCGGCACGTCGAATCCCAGATGTGTCAGACACATGTCCAATCTTGAGCAGAAGCGGAAACGAGATGACCAGATAGAACAACATTGTCAGGTTGATGCCCATGATTCCGACTCCGAGCACCTCACTGGCGTAGATTAGCGCGCCAAGCCTGAAGAGGCCATCACTTATCGCATCACAGACCACGACCCCCACCAGACAGGGGACTGAAACCATGAGGAGTCTGGCGGCCCTGGCGTTTTCGGAGAGGAACGTCCTTAGAAGAGACCCGACGCGTTGAGAACGCCTTCTGGGAGAGGGGTCAAGCCGCATCCGGGCCACTGCACATAGAAGAAGGAGGAAGCCCCCCATGAGATGCATCTGCTGGATTGCAGTGGTGAACCCTACTGTAAGAGTGAAGACCCCGAGCAGGAGCAGCACAGGCACTCCTAGTATACTGCCTGCAGTGAAGAGAGCAAGGGCAAAGCCACTCCTCTCAGTCTTGACCGTATCAAGTATGTATGCCGTCGAACCGCTTCGCGCTATGTCAGCACCTGCGTAAAGCAGCATCGCCGTCATGATGAGAAAGGTCTCACGGCTCAGTCCGATTATGAGGAAGTAGAGTGCTACGGGAGCCATGACGACAACTGCAGAGATCTTTCGGTCAATGGTGTCACCGATGTATCCTCCAAGGGCTCTGCAGACCGCACCCACAAGGCTCACGATTCCGGTGGCGGTACCAATGAAGAGAAGGTCCCAGCCGATTGTGTACAGATAGAGAGGCATGTATGAGTTCAGCACGATGAAGCCACTCGACACCCACGACGTGATGAGGAATACTGGATAGTTCCTCCAAGATAAGACCTCCTTGAAGGAACTCCAACGGGACGACTGGGTGGCGGCCACAGGCCTCGGCTTCTGTTCAACTCCCTCTGTCTGAGGCGAGTCTTTCACTTCAATTGAACTGGTTGCGGTCATTGTCCTATCGCAAGAGAGTGTAACATCGAGAATATTAACTGGGACTGACAGAAAGCGACACTGGCACCACCTGTGTGTGTGCAAGAACATCACAGGACTGTTTTGGCGACCTTCTCGTCATGGTGTGCAAGAAGTGCCACTCCATAGCAGATGCGGGAAGAGGCAGGATGAAGTATGTCAGACCGCCACTGAAGTGAATGCGCCGTGAGACTGACGTGTAAGCAGTCAGGGATTTGTGATGGTGCGGAAGGCTAGATTTGAACTCGCGAATCCCTACAACCATTCTTCGTGAGCAGATACACACTTGCGGAGGAAGTGTGAATACTGAGAGGAAGGCATTCCAAGACACTGGCGATGCTGGATGACAGCTTGGCGAGAGCACTCTGCCAGTCACATCACAACCCGGTGCTGGGCGGAATGAACTCACACGAGTCATCACCATCTCGTATGTGCCGGTGGCATTCCTTCTTCGCTGTATAGGAGAACAAAAGGAGACGGATTGTATCGGAATGTGTGAGAGGCAGTACCAAGAGGGACTTGAAGAAAGTCTTCGTTCCCTCACAGAGAAGACCTGCCTCGATGATCTGCGTCTCATAATCGAGCGGGAACTCACTATCCCGCTCCCTTGGAGGTGCTTCACCTGAAGACAAGACTGACCCAGTCCAAGAAGGGCAGGTCCTTGCTCCTGACCTTCCATGAGGGCTTCTCAACATACACCATCACTCTGCCCATGCCATACGCTGTCCGCTTCTTCGCGGAAGGACTCGTCAGCAGCCTTGAGATGCTCCACGAGCAGTCCGATGTGAGGAAGGAACTCGCGAGCAAGGACGGTGAGAAGGCATTTATCCAAGAGATGATTCGGAAGGCCGCTGGACTCCTCGAACGACTTCTGAAGTGCGAACAGGAATGACAGAGGATGAACGAAACGGTCGTGCGTTCCCGCTCAGCGCTACTCAGGCAGTACTATGGAGCGGCACAGCTCGGCTGGTTCCACCCAAGGTCGCTTCACTGGGCCAAGGTAGTGACCGAAGACGGCTTCTGGCGATGGATCCGTTCGGACAGTGGTGTAAGACGCAGACTGCTCAAGAAACCTCCAGTGCACGTGTACCAGACAGTTCTCAGGTTCAAGACTGACGGGCCACCGCGCGGTTGGAGGAGCACCGGATACCTCCTTGGCGGCCCAGTCCTGTTCGAAACCGACCTCTTTGACAAGAGCGAGCCTCTCTCCGTCTGGAAGGTTGTTGACTCAATCCACATCATAGATGGACTGGTCGACCTCATGAGGGACCGAGGTGACTACCGGCCAGACTGTATCACCTACAGCGGTTTCCGCGGCGTGCATGTGATGTTCTCCCAATCTACAACTCCCAAGAGCTTCATTACCTTGGAAGGACAGGACAGCAGACCGAGAGACCTGAGAAATTTCGTGAGGTCAAGGAAGCATATGGCTCGCTCAGTAGGGTGTTGGTGCAGGGAGTGGGACTGGAAGGTCAGTGCTGACATATGGCGTGTGGCCAGAGTGCCCTGGAGCATACACGGCAGCTCAGCTCTGCGGGCAATACCTCTGAAACCCCGGTCCACTCCTTCAAGCGTCACGAGGCAACTGCGAGAGGCGAGCCCCTTCAGCTTCACCTCATCAATCCACGTGAGGACTAAACGACACATCCCGCCATTCGTCTTTGTGGACGGTGAGACCTACGGCCCCTACGGAAAGGGATGGACGACCAGACTGCCCATTGCCGTGGCACTGCACCTGATCTGGCAGGACCTAGCGAGACCTCGGGAGGCAGGTCCGCGAAGGACATCGACTTGGTTCGAGAGAGGCTGGCAGGTGTTGTTCCATGCATCTGCGGAGGCGCGTCATGAGCACGATATGTCTGCAGGGAGGTCATCAGGATGACATCCGTGTGCCCGTGCGGGCGTTCATGCGGCAGCTGCGTCTACGGACACCTCTGTGGAGGATGTCTTGAAGAGGGCTGCATCCATGTGAGGGCAGAGCGACACGAGTCGGTATTGCATCGCACCAAGTGTCTGTTCTGCTCGAAGAAGAGGCTGGAGGGGCCATGCTCGCACGGTCCACTTGTGCCACCCAAGGAGTTTGAGCTTGTCAGTCCACAGGTGCTTGAGAACAACGTTGACGAGTGGAGCAGGCTTCGTGTGGACTACTCAGACCAGCCAGAACAACCGGACTGGCCGCTATTGGTCCCCGAAGTGTCAGATGTGACCGAAACGACGTCGCGCCTTGGTGTGAATCTGGACGAGGGACGATGGAGTCTTGGCACATGGAGAGCGATAGCTTGGGACATGACGGGGTACTTGTTCGACAGAGTACACGGGGCACCATGGGTCAGGAAGTCTTCACCCGAAGAGAACAACTGGTACTATCTTACGAAACGACATGCGGGACGGATTGATGACCTCATCTTCGTTGACAGGTTGCCGGACCAGCTGGCGATGCAGACCCCGCCCTCGGGAGCTATCGCGGAGTATCTGAACCGGCTCTTCAGCTGCCAATGGAGCCTCTTCGCCGACAAGAAGCCCAGACTGTGGCTGCTGACTCACGGTCATCCGAGCTATGTTGACTGGCCACCAGCATGGCACTGGAACCTCGGCATTCGGATGCTTGCCAGTCTCATCTCCTATGTTGGACCGGCGGTTTCAGACATGCTTCTCTCGCCGGAAGGCGTATGGTATCCAGACAGGAGTGGCAAGACTGACGGCCCAATTCCTGCACCCTACGTCTTCGCAGGTGACGACTCTAGGCTGGTGTTCTCAGAGTACGCAGAGATGCACTGGAGCAGTTTCCCGGGCATCATACCGTTCGTCCCCGGTGCAGACACCGCCCAACTGTCTTGGTTTGCCACGCAACTAGTAGACTTCGGCTATGTCACTCTAGCACTGGACGCACTGAATACAATCGCCCACGAGAACTTCGCGGGACTGCCTGAGGCCGTGCAGTGCCTGAGACGTGCCGGGGCACAACATGTCATAGTCTATGGTCCTTGGCCTCTCCATCCTCCGTCCAGCTTCGTCCCTCTTCGGAACGTCACCTATATTCCGTCTGCCCACCATATGGACATGACCGATGCGCCTGCAAGGTTCTGGAGAAAGCAAACTGAAACGCAGAAGGAGGGGGAGAGATGGCAACAGATTCCCAACTACAGGACCACACCGCTCAGGGAGATAGCTCATCGTGATGACTTGGAGTTCTGTTCATGTCCCGCATGCAAGGCGGCAATGACTCGAGAGGGGAGTCCAGTCAGCATCTGGCGATGGGGTCACCTTCTGCAGGCCGGACTGAGATGGCAGAAACGCTCCAAGTCCGCAAGGGAGGAGGCAGTTTCCGAATCGGCTGAGGAAACCCGCCTCTGGTATCAGGGACCTTCATACACAGTCTTCAGGCGTTGTCTGACCTACCC
The DNA here is from genome assembly GCA_013388835.1 of Candidatus Thorarchaeota archaeon. Lineage (NCBI taxonomy): Archaea > Promethearchaeati > Candidatus Thorarchaeota > Candidatus Thorarchaeota archaeon. Next base: position 33,095 of record JACAEL010000055.1, read on the forward strand.
CTCAGAGTCACGCCATGTGTGCCGCGATGAATACTTCGACACTATCAGGGTCGCCGAAACGAGAATGGATGTGGTGTACCCAGATGGCTGGACAGCTCTGCCAGAGCAAATCCGTTGGACTGGTTGGAGAGGAGGACACGAATGGCAGTCCGACTTCCCGCGACTGGGGGACTGAGAGTTGTCTGGTGGGTCCCGTGCGGATCCGTACTATCAGAGAAACCCACCAAAAAAGAGCGCCGCGCCAAGTGCTTCCGAGAAAGGGGCGAAGAAGCGGGGCAGGAAACCGAACTTCGAGGAGGTGAAGAGACTCTACTTCGACGAGGGTTTGTCGATACCTGCGGTAGCAGAAGCGCTAGACGTCTCACGATACTCTGTCGTGGAGGTCTTCAAGGAACACGGTCTGCAGGCACGCAGGAGGCAGTACACCGACCAAGATGTCAAGGACCTCTATGACAAAGGACTGACACAACAGCAGGTGGCCGACCACTTCAAGATTTCATTCCAGTCGGTCATTGAGATATTCAAGAGAAACGGGTGGAAGGCCAGACCTCTGCTAAAGACCCCGATTGACAGAACTCTTGAGTTGTACAGACAAGGCTACACCCAGAAGGAGATGGCTGAGATACTGGGGGTCTCTCCTGCAGCTGTCTGGCAGTTGCTCAACAAGATGGGGTTGGTGTCCGCCCGAAACAAGGACTGGAAGATGCGAGAGGCATCCAATCGAGCCATAGAATACGAGAAGGGCAGGGAATGGAGACGCAAGAGGAAAGAGATTCATGAACGTGACAACCATACGTGTCAAGGATGTGGACGCAGCCCTGACAAGGTGAACGGTGTTAGGCTTGCTGTGCACCACATAGTACCTCTTGCTCAATGGATCTACGAAGGACGTGACCCGAGTGAGTATCCTGATGACCTTCTTGTCACGGTGTGCAAGAAGTGCCACTCCATAGCAGATGCGGGAAGAGGCAGGATGAAGTATGTCAGACCGCCACTGAAGTGAATGCGCCGTGAAACTGACGTGTAAGCGGTCAGGGATTTGTGATGGTGCGGAGGGCGAGATTTGAACTCGCGAATCCCTACGGAACTTCCCGCCGCGCAAGTGACTTGGAGCGGCCTAGGGACCTCAACCCGTAGCGGTCTTACCAACCGAAGCTGGTCAGCTTACGCCTTTGACCTGGCTTGGCAACCTCCGCATGGCATGGTAGTAGCAGGAGCACCTGTAGTCGGCAGTGAATCTCTTTTTACCTTTTCGGGCGGAGTGGTTTCTCTGTACCGAGTCACGACAGGACTCTGACGTTCTTGTAGCATATAGAAGAGTCGATGAGCGAGTCCCTGCGGCGTTACGTCTTGGAATGAATCGTACTCGAGATGGGGAGAACGAGAGGCGATCCATGCGATTCGAGTGCAGCTTATATTGGACCGACATGACAGACCGATGTGAAAGCGACACGCAGGACGAGGGCATGGGATAGAGTCAGACTGCGGTTTGTCGATGTGTTCGCCGATAGGAATCCCGACTTCTCTATGCCATGCGCCCATTGCAGGTTCTACGATGCCACATCGAGACAGTGCAGAGGTGTCGGTTCTGCCTACTACACGAGGAGAGTACCATTCGACGACTTCATTCCCAGAGCGGACGAGTGCACTGTGCGCCTTCCACCCGAACTGACATCGTACATCCAGTAATGTCATTCAGTCAGCGATGCGCACGGGCTTGGACGCAGAGCATAATAGAAGCTCTAGAAGTGATCACAAGAGTGGTTCGATGATGTGGACCTGACCAGTCATTGTACAAGTGAGCCACATCCAGTCCAAAGGCATCGGCCTCACTGACAGTTACGGACAGAGGCAACATGAACGTCTTAGAAAGGGACCCGCCCGGGAACAATGAGTGAGGGGGTGTGGCGTTAGGGCGAGTCCCTGGGTTTGGGTAGAGGTAGTTCCGGGGAAACAGCAGATTGTCGATGACTTATCGGCATCTGCCGATCATGGATTCGGGAGTGAGTACTGATTGTGCAATTTAAGAACAACCAGAGGATAGGATTCAGTCTGGAAGGCCACGGGAGATTCATTCCGCATGGAGGGCGGCGGAGGACCGCACATCAGCATGTTAGGTCAGTTCATCAGCATGGTCAAGCTGCGAAGGATATGTATAAAGGAGAATCCATGCAGGTTGGCACCGTCAGTTGAGGCGAAAGGATGCATGACGATTCCCAAGATCGGAATAGTGGGCACTGGTGCAATGGGAAGGATACATGCCAGAGTACTCAGCAACATACGTGCACTCGAAGCCGTGGCAGACACTTCGATTGATAGAGCGAGGCAAGTCGCCGAGACGTATGGAGTCCGCGCATTTGATGGTTTTGAGTCCATGTTGCAGGAGACAAGGCTGGACGGAGTGATAGTCGCCACTCCCACGCCTACACATGCCTCAATCGCAAAGAGCATTGCGTCAGACTATGAGGGCATAAGAGGTATACTGATTGAAAAGCCCTTGGCCAGTACACTGGCCGATGCAGAGAGCGTTGCAAGGGTTCTGAAGAAGAGGGGAATCATCGCCATTGTGTCACATTCCGAGATCTACAACCCGGTCGTGGAGAGAGCGCTTTCACTCATACGCAGCAGTGCTATCGGAAAGCCCAGAGCAGTGATTCATGACCGGAGGGGGTTCGTTCAGGCCTCACGAATACCGTCGCTGGGAGACGTGTTCGAGGACATCGGTGTTCACGACTTTGACATAATGTCCAGAATCAGCAGTGGACCAGCGGGACTATATGCTATTGGCAGTGAATCAGACCGTGTGTGCAACTCTGCGACCGTGCTAGTCAAGTTCGATAGTGGCACAGAGCATGTGTTCCATCTGTCAAGGCAGTACGCAGGCAGGACTAGGTCTATGGACGTGTCGGGAACCAAAGGGGTGCTAGTGCTTGATCTCTTTGGACAGATAATCAAGATTCAGGACCTTGACCAAGAGCCTTCTGCGGACGGCAGGGCCATCAGTCTTCCCGAGAGAGGTGCCACTGTCAAGGTCTACGGAGAGCCAGTACAGGAAGTACTCAATGACTTCATAAGATGCATTGAAATGGGCTCAAGTCCACGTGTCGGCCTAGACGACGGAGTGGCCGCGATCAGGGTGGTAGAAGCAGCACGTGAGTCAGTCCGTTTGGGCAAGGTAGTGAGGATTGACGTTCAGGCACGGTCCTGAACCGTCCCAATGAGATGGGTTCTCCTCGCATCTACAATCTGCGCGTTCACTGTCTTTCCCGGTTCAAGACTCTCGTCCAGTGTGATGGGTCGGTAAGATGGAGTGCGGCCGAAGCTGACACCATCTGCAGTTGCGCTGGTGATGAGCACAGGGCCAGTCCACCCAATCCACCTCTTGGCAGCCTCTATGCTCATATGACTCACCAAGTCGGAAACCACCCTGCCCCGTTCCTTCTTTGTCGCGGTCTTCACCTTTCTGTCCGACTTAGAGGCCTCGGTTCCTGGCCGGTCGCCATACTTCGAGATGTTCACCACATCTGGAGTTGCTCGTTTCAAGATGGATAGAGTCAGCTCAAAGTCGGAATCGGTCTCACCGGGGAAGCCCACAATCACATCAGTCGCAATCGTCGCATCAGGCAGAGCTGCACGGATAGCGTGGACTACCCGCTCCCACTCAAGAGAAGTGTACCTGCGGTTCATGGCTCTGAGTATCGCATCGCTACCGGACTGCACTGGAATGTGGAAGAACCTGAAAAAGTGTGACGACCGCATTACGTCTAGCATATCGGGAAGGAGCCTCTCAACCAGGTTTACATTGAACATTCCCAGCCTGAACCTGTGCACACCCGGGATGCCATCCAGAGTGCGCAGAAGACCAACCAAGTCCTCTCCTGTGTCGCTACCAAAGGCACCCGTGTCTTGGGCGGTGAGCCGAATCTCCTTGTAGCCGAGGTGGACACTGCGCTCCGCGACCTGTCTGAGACGGTCTATGGAGTAGCTTCTTACAGGTCCGCGAGCGAAACGCACCGCACAATATGTACAGGCACCCAGGCATCCCTCACAGATGGGGATAGTGTATATCACCCCTGGGGCAGTTGTCCGTAAGAACTCGAGTTTCGAAGCCGGGCCGGAGGTCAGACTGACAATTCCTCTCTCACCATTCACTACTCGCTGGAACACATCCTCGAGAACATCCAACGACTGGGGTCCCAGAATGGCCGCATAGGAGGGTATTGCAGCTGTGACTCTTGTCAGGTGTATTCTAGGTAGGCAACCCACGACCACAACGGGCTTCACACAACCGGATAGCTCCTCGAGTCTGTGGATGATCTTGTCTTCCGTGGGCGTTTTCACTCCACATGTGTTAATGAAGACCACGTCGGCGTCCTCAACGTGATTCACTCTCTCTGCGCCCAAATCGCGAAGAAGAGAGGTAATCAGGTCAGTATCAGAGGCATTGAGTGAACAGCCATAGGTCTCAATGTAGAACCTTTCGTCCAATCCCCCGCCCTATCCTCCTTGTACATGCGGCAGGATAGTAATCTCATCTCCATCGTGCACAGGCGTCAGTAGCCCTTGAAGATGGTCCGTGTCACGTCGGTTCAAGAGTATGATTAGATTGCCGCTGATATCGTTTCCATTCAGTATGATGCTTGCGGCAGATGCACCCCTGTCCGAAACAGCTCGCCTTATGACATCAGCAACGGTCGCACCTAAAGACACCTCAACATCGACAACGTTACTCCCAAGAGCGCGTCGGACTGGTCCAAAGGACTTGATTGTGACTCGCATCACGATTATCTCAACCCTGCCTGTGGTCAGCGACACCTGCACGAAGACGGTCGACTAACTCATCAGCCATCCTGTTACTTGCCTCAATGACTTCTTCAATCTCCGACTGACTCGCGTTGTCTATGTGTATTCCCACAGTCACCGCAGTTATCCGCTTGATGGACTTGCATATTCGTTCTGCAAGTGAACTGGCAAGGAGATAGTCCTTGTGACCGGGGAGAGTCAGAGTGCTGACACTGATTGTCATAGCATCTCGGTAGTGACTCCTAGCAGGGTACGCAACTGCCACTCCACCGATGTGATGCTCGTCGCCGCCATAGACGGCCACTAACAGGTCCTGACCCAGTACCTGTGCACTCATCACTAGCCTGTGCTTGCCTACATGAGAGTCGAACTGCATAGTATTCACTCTGAAAGACAACACGCTCTGGCTGTAATGCTTTCGGTCTGGTGCCATGCGGAAACATGGAACAACTCACTGCGAGTCTGCCTCTCTCGACTGGCGTTGCATCCGCCACGAGAGAGTCATTGTCTTGGGATGAGCAGCTCGGTATTCGTCCAGATGACCAATCGCCGTGGAGTGCGGAGCGCCAGTCACAGCATCTGGGTTGGTGTGAGCCTCATCGGAGACCTGCTTGAGAGAGGCTATGAGATAGTCCAGCTCCTCACGCGACTCGCTCTCAGTGGGCTCAATCATGAGACCCTCTGGGACGATAAGTGGAAAGTACACAGTTGGAGCGTGAATGCCAAAGTCGAGGAGCCGCTTTGCAACATTCATTGCACTTACTCCCGTTGAAGTCTTCAGCTGCTCTGCAGACAGTACACACTCGTGCATCCGCGGTGCTCCCGCCGAGAAGGGAAGTGTGTAACCGGGTATCTGGCGCACATGGTGAGCAACATAGTTCGCGTTAAGGACCGCGACTTCAGAGGCTCTCCTGAGACCCTGTCTACCCAGAGCGTATATGTAGGAGTATGCGCGTACTAGGACCCCAAAGTTCCCGTAGAAGCTGTGTACCTTTCCAATTGATCGTGGCAGGTCGTAGTTCAGGTCGAAGCGTCCGTCCGAGAGCCTCACAATCCGTGGGACCGGCAGGAACTCCGCAAGTCGCTCCTTGACCGCGACCGCACCCGCGCCCGGTCCTCCACCTCCGTGAGGAGTCGAGAATGTCTTATGCAGGTTGAGATGAACGACGTCGAAGCCCATGTCACCCGGTCGTGTGATTCCCATTATCGCATTGAAGTTGGCACCGTCATAGTAGAGTAGACCGCCAACATCATGAACTATACCAGCAATCTCCTCAATGTTCTTCTCGAACACGCCAATCGTGTTGGGATTGGTCAGCATGAGACCTGCAGTCTTTGGACCAGCTGCGCTCTTGAGAGCATCGAGATCAACGAGACCATCAGCGTTCGAGGGAATCACTACAACCTCGTAGCCAGCCATCGCTGCTGAGGCGGGGTTTGTTCCGTGCGCAGCGTCGGGAATGAGCATCTCAGTCCTCTGTGCACACTCCTTTGTCACGCACTTGTGATATTCACGCATCAGCATCACACCGGTAAACTCCCCGTGTGCTCCAGCAGCAGGCTGAAGTGTGACAGCATCCATGCCTGTGATCTCTGCAAGCCACCGCTCCAGTTCCCACATTAGCTCCAGCGCGCCTTGAGTGGTACGCACGTCCTGAAGAGGATGAAGCCATGAGAAACCGCGAAGAGCTGCGTTGCGTTCGTTGACGACAGGGTTATACTTCATCGTGCAGCTGCCCAGAGGATAAGTCCCGAGAGTCACTGCGAAGTTCATCTGAGAGAGACGGGTGTAGTGACGTATGACCTGAAGCTCTGTGGTATTTGGTATCAGTGGAGGAGCACTACGTCTCAACTCCGCAGGCACAACTCTGTCTAGTGGGCCGGTCTCCCGCAATACTTCAGGCTCCAGAGGCGGAAAGATGTGGCCTGTCGCGCCGGTCACCGCCTTCTCAAAGATGAGGGGTTCGGGCCATCGGGCCTGCTGGAAACGCCTATCATTCGGACCTGTATAGGGCACTATCATTCACCTCCCGCAATGTCACGGACTGCCTGCACCATGTCGTCAATGACCTTCTTCGACTGCAGCTCTGTCACTGAGAACAACATGGACTCTCCCAAGCTTGGAAACTCAGTGTTCAGAATCCAGCCACCATGGATACCACGCTTGAGTAGGCCCTCATGCACGTCATTGGATTTCAGCCCGTCGGTGAAGCGCACGACGAACCCTTTCCAGATGTGCTTTCCGATCGCGGGAGCAGTCACACCTCTGATCTTGTTCAACTGACTCGCTGCGTAGTTAGACTTGTGAGCGATTATCTCACCGAGCTGACAGAGTCCCTGCGAACCGAGAGTCGACAGGTAGATTGCAGCCGTCACTGCCATCAGTGCTTGGTTGGAACAGATGTTGCTCGTGGCCTTCTCACGACGTATGTGCTGTTCACGAGGACTGAGCGTGAGTACGAATCCCTGGTCTCGTGGTTCTCCGGTCGTGTAGGTCATGCCGACCAATCGACCGGGGAGCTGATAGATGAGCTTGCGGTCGTTTCTGCAGCCGAATACGCCAAGAAGCGGGCCACCGTAGGAAACGGGGTTCCCGAGCATCTGACCTTCCCCAATCACGATGTCAGCTCCATATTGGCCTGGCGGCCGTAGGATTCCCAGAGAGAGGACATCGACGCCAGCCACAAGGAGAGCATCATTCTCATGAACAATGCGGCTTATCTCGTCGACCTGAGTCTCAAGGAATCCCAAGTAACTGGGGTTCTCAACGTAGACTCCTGCGATCTGGTCATCTATCTTTGAGGAGAGATCTGCCAGTGACATGAGGCCAGTCTTCGAGTCAAATGCTACGCGTTCGACCTGTATACCTGCAGGCTCAGCAAGAGTCAACATGGCCCTGTAGTGTGCAGTGTTGATCGTGCCAGGAACCAAGAACTTGGGCTTCTTCTTGTTCACGCGTGACGCCATGCGTGCTGCCTCACCAAGCGCAGTCCCCATGTCATACATACTGCTGTTCACAACGTCAATTTCGAGTAGCTCTGCAAGAAGACTCTGGTACTCGTAGAGTGTCTGGAGCATCCCTTGGCTTATCTCAGGCTGATAGCTTGTATATGCAGTGACGAACTCGGAGCGGCCAGCCACCGCGGTCACTGCAGAAGGAATGTGATGAAAGCCAACACCGGAACCCAAGAACACGCTACCGTCGTCACCGGGCCTGTTCTTCGATGCTAGTTCTTCCACCCGTCGAATCACTTCTAACTCAGTATGCGACGATGGTATGTCAAGATCCCTTCGTAGTCTGAACTTCTCAGGGATATCACCGAATAGCTCGTCAATGGACTTTCGTCCCATGGACTTAAGCATCTCAGCCTCAGTTTCTCTTGACATCGGGATGTATGGATGTTGGAACTCCATTGCAGCGACCCTCGCTCTTTGCTGATGTCTCGGCGCCCCGAGAGCCAAATAGGTCTTCTGACTCTGGCACTGCGGAAACCGTTTTAAAGGCTGTTGAGACTAGCGCACCCCGGGCTGATTCAACTGAAACGATGGCTAATGGAAATACTGGCATGTCCTGTGAAGGATTGCAGGAGTCAGCTCGATTTGGACGTCTTCTCATCTCGCGAAACCTCTTCCAAGGATGGCACAGTCGAGGAGATTGAGGAGGGACTCATAACATGTCCAAAGTGCCATCGCTGGTACCCTGTCATCGAGGGCATAGCATGCATGCTTCCCGACGACCTCCGGTTGAGTGGAAAGCAGAGAATAGAGGAAACAGCGTTCTTGGAGCGATGGAGAGATCGGATACCCACTCACATACTGGAGGACGGAAGACCCTTCGGCCTCCAACCCCAAAGCTGAAATGTCTTACCGTTTTCCAGAAACCCCAATAGCCCCGTGGTGTAGTGGTCAATCATGGCGGGTTTTGGCCTCGCCGACCCAGGTTCGAATCCTGGCGGGGCTACCATATAGTCCGAAGCTAGGTGCGCTCTTTTACACTCAGGTCCTCCATGGAAGGAGAAACCTGCACATTGAAGAGGCGTTTGACCTGTGAGAGGACTAGGTGGTCCCCATTGAGCAGAATGTCAATCATGATGTGTCCAGAGAGACCGGAGGTTGATATCTTCTTCTCAAGCACAGCCTGAACCTGGAACACGCCCGCAGGGTTGTCCATCACAACTGTAATCTGCAGTGGCTTGCCCTTGCCTGGCTGGAGAATGACGTCTTCTATAGCGAGCGCGCTTACAGAGTGAATGTCGACCTTACCCTTCTGATAGGGTATTATGGTTCGTCCCTTGGTCATGTCACAGCCATCACCCAGCTTTGTCATTCCGGCCTCAAGGGTGAGACACTGCGTGTCGTCATCGTGAGCGTAGATGCCGTGCAGGGCGAAGGAGAGTATGTCAGTTGCCTTGGCAGGGTCATCATACAGGTCAAGCAACTTCTCCTCAAGAATGGGTCCCGCAAGTTGTACAGCAGCTTGAGAGTGTTCTGTTCGGTGTATTACCATGCCGATATCGTGAAGATATGTGGATGCCAGCACCACGAGACGTGCATCATCCATGTCTCCGATTCCTTCAGCTACGACGTTGGGCAGGAACGAGGCTGTGAGTATGTCGAATGCGCGTATGGCATTCCAAGATGCAACCTCTGCATGCGTCGGGCCGTGGTCAGTGTATCCAAGTCGTGATACTGCCATCCGATTCGCAGTACGCAGGAAAGCTTGGACACGAGGGGACTTGCTGAGGTATTGGTACATCTCAAGCGACTTGCTGTCGGGAGGTAGGAATTCCTTTACGTCAACTCTCTCCCGATTGAATGGTTCTTGACTTTTGCTCATGGTGAATTCCCCGAGGGAGTAAGCAGATCTCCAGACGTAGGACATTCTCGCAACTCACGTTGGACCGTTTCTATCAACGCGTTTGGTTCCCATACAGTCCAAGAAGGCTCAGACTCGCAGCAACTTCTGAACAATCATCAGACTACGATGACATATCAGACGAGGCGAGAAGCCAGCGCGAGTCCGGGACCTGTGTTGCACAGTGTCTGAAGTCTGCGCAGCGGGACACGACTCCACCCTGTCTGGAGAGATAAGGCTTCCCAAATGGGAATGCCTCAGATCTCTCCAGCCTCTTCGCGCAAGGTCATCAAGATGCGATCACTCGCTGAAACAGCCTGCCGGATGGTCTTGAGGTAGTCTTGGTGTGACTTCTCAAAGGCTGCACGACTTATCTTCTGTGTCTTCTTCCGTGCAAGGAGCTGTCTCAGGCCTGCCTTCGCCCCAGCAATACGCTCCTCTTGAAGTTCGAGCTGAGCGAGAAGGTCCCTGTACTTCGGACCGCAGGCAATCAACTGCTCTCTGAGCTCTGCAACCCTCGACTCGACTGTATCCATCTGGGCCTTGAGGTCTTGTTCTCGCATCATGAACTCCTTCTTCGACACCTTCCCTCGCTTCCGCTCGGCTTCCAGCTTCTCCAAGTCCAGAGCAAGAGCGGTCTTGTTTGAGTACTTGCTGGCGAACTCAGAGAGAAGCGCTGGCGGAGCCACTGATGCTCCTGTTTCCCTCTTGGACACGGACAGGTCCGTTTCTTCAACTGCGTGTGTGGTGACTGTCTTCCTGTAGACGACAAAGACCAGACCGACCAACCCAATCAAGAGGGAGAAGAGAAGGGGACGAGCAGCGGTGGCAAGTGAAACTTGGTAGATGACATACAGTTCAGGTGGATTGAGATGAGATGTGTTATAGCTCACGTATCGCAGGGTTGCATCAAAAGCACCGTAGAGGAGCCGGTATCCCGGCGATGCGTCGATGATAGTCACTCCTGCGGGCATCAGGACATCAACAACATGCGTCGTCACAAGTATCTCCCCGAGTGTTACCATCGGAAGCTCTACCTTGTTTCCTGCAGCAACAGTTTCCTGATAGCTTTGAAGATGAAGGACGTAGTCAACCTTGAAGGTATACTTGTAACCCGGCCAGAACTCCTTGTCACCAAACCGGTCCGCCTTCAGGTTTATACTGTGGGTGAAACTCGCGTTCCAATCATATGATTTGGGCAGTGATGCAGCAAGCAGACCAACTTCATCGTATATGCTGATGGAACTGGCGTACGCCGGAAAGACAATGGGCACCCTGCTCTCCTTAGCAGGACCAGTGTTCTGTAGCGTGATTGTTTCTGTGTAGTAGAGCCAACCCCACGAGTCTATTCGCACTTGTGTGATTCGGTCAGCCACCACTAGTGGTGTATAGGACTTCATGACTATTCGAATCGGATCGACGGACATTGCAGCTACATTGATTCGCACGCCCTCAGGAGAGGTCCCCTGAAGTGTGTCACCACTACGAAACGCGAAGGTCAGAGTTGCTCGTGCCAGAGGATACGGCACGAGAGGGAATCGCAGGCAGTCAAGCTGGTAGAGGTTGTTACCAGCATCGGTAATCACCTGTGTGGAGTGATAGTGGACCGTAACGGTGAATTTGTAGGAGGAGAGTAACCCCACAGGACTTGCCAGCAGTACTCTGAAATGCATCATGCCATCTCGGTCGTCTAGGCGAACTATCGACAGGGTCACAGACTCTTGGTCCGTCGCGGATGCCGAGAGATACTTCGCTGTGTAGTTCTGGTGAATATAGAACTCTATGGCGCTAATTGGAGCGGAGCCATTGTTCTCTACGGTGAACTCGTCGGCAATCTTGAGTTCATGATAGTACAATGTGGAGACTGTCCTTCCCACACTGAGTTTCATGCCCCGCAGTGGTGTTATCGGTATGTCTATTGTGACATTCACATGTGTAACACTGGTCTTGTTCGATGAGTCTGTGGCATTGAACCAGATCATATAGGTCCCGGACCCGTAGGAGGAGAGGTCCTTTCTGGCGGTCCACAGATGGGTCGCGAAATCGTAGTCCAGAGCAGTCCAGCTCCCGGCACCTATCTTATAGGCTGCGCGCCGGACAAGGTATTCGTCAGTCGCATTGAGTTCAAACACAGCAATCTCGTTCACGGTGCTGTTCTGGACAGGTTTGACCACTACAACTTCAGGCGGCTCGTTCGGTACGGCAGTGCCCAGCAGTGGAGCGGACCAGTCCGTGTGCGCTGTGGGCAGACCATCAATGTTCTCCGAACCGCTGAACATGACAATCATTGGATACTGAAGTGCGGTTTCGTTGAGGAACGGGATGTCTCGAGAATCAGTAGAGTTCATTCTAAGAAAGTACTCTATCTGAGTGGTCACGCCATCGTCGCTGGCATTGGACGCGAGAACCCGACTCTGATTGGTGTCAGGGAGGTGGCTGAAGGTCCCGGTGCCATAATCATCTCTGAAGATCACCTTGCTGTAGCTGGCTGGATTGAGGAACGAACTGCCAATCCTAGTGAGCTTGACGACGTATTCGAGATCTTCTCCGTAGAGTGTGTCAGTGGGGTTGGTATATGCTTCTTCTGCAGGGATTATGAAGCGCCGCTCCTCACCAATCCGCATTCCGATGATACCGTCTATGTATCCTTTGAGGAGCCGTTCTTGGTTCAGTGGGGTAGTGGATGTGTCGTCGGGGACCGTCCCGGTCTGGAACAGAGTGCCATTGCGCAGGTATAACTTGTACTCCACAGAGACTGCTTCAGCACCCGTGACTCTCGTGAAGGAATGGTGTGGTGTGCCAGGGGCGTAGCCATAGATGAGGTCGCTGCGGTTGAGACCATCCAAGATGAATGAGTCGCTCGGGTTTTTCCACCCGAGTGCAATCCAACCCTGTGTTCTGCATGATAGACCCACATAAAGGACAGTGGAGTTGTGTTCAAGATAGACGGTGACACCTGTTGCTGAATCGGTATAGCTGTAGGCATACTCCTTAGGGTCGATTATGCCGTCTGCGTGTCCGATGTGAGCGTCCACATAGGGTATGGACATGTTCAGCAGACCTTCGGCAGAGACTTTGCCACCTTCAGGCAAATCCGTGTCGGTCCCATACGTAGTCAATCCCATGAGAGAGCCGGATGCCATCACATTGCTAAACAGGAACAGTAGCAATAAGGAGAAAGTTGCGGCTTGTCGATGCAGATGGCTCACGTTGTATCACCGTGCGTCTTGATGTGTCCACAGGGTCAGCTCAGATATCACTGGACCGCGGACACCGCGCCCAGCTTCTGGTCCGATTAAATAGGTTTCGGACGTTGAACACATGTATCGTGTCTTCCTAGCCAGCTCCTTGCGAATTGTCGAGGGATGTGGGATTGACCACTGAACTGCGACTGTACCTCTTCGAAGCGCCCAGCAATTGGCTTGGCTCATTGATGGCCAATTGGCATGGCAGATTTGGACCCGAAAAGTGTAAAACGAGGACCCGGGTTTCTGCAGAACCTATACAAGGAGCTGACTAGACCCAATGAATACGGTAGCTGCCGGACTGGTAGCATTTCTCGTGGTCCTTCTTGCAACGCCAATCACCATCCGAGCGCTTCTCAGTAAAGGCATGACTGGCACAGACGTTCACAAGGTCAGTCGTCCGGAGATAGCAAAGGGAGGCGGGGTGCTGCTCCTGTTTGGCATTGTGACGGCACTATTGCTAGTGGTCGGCCTGACGACATTCTGCAACGGACAGGTGAGCGCGGGCATACTGGGAGCGCTGGTTGCAATCCTCATGGCCGGGATGATTGGCATAATGGATGACATTCTGGACTTTAGGAACAGGACCAAAGTGATACTCCCCTTGCTCGCATCAATCCCACTTGCTGCCCTGCAGGTCGGCACAACTACCCTCGCAATACCGTTTGTTGGGGTTATCGATCTTGGTGTCTTGTACCCACTTGTTGTTGTACCTTTGATGGTCACATTCATCATTGACTCCACCAACATGTACGCAGGAATGAATGGGCTTGAGGCAGGCCTGACATTCGTGAACGCATCGGCGATAGTGACCTACCTAACACTCATGCCTCTCATTAGGGGCACACCACTTAGTACTGCACAGAATGAGGCGGGATTCATAGCTGCAGCAGTTCTTGGGGCGTCGGCTGCATTTCTTGTCTACAACAGATACCCAGCAAAGATTCTCTCAGGCGATGTGGGACTTCTTCCATTAGGGGCAGCCATGGCAGCGTCACTGATTCTGGGCAACATGGACAGACTTGCGATACTCATGTACACAACGTATGGAATCAACTTCCTGCTGTACATAGTATACAAGACACAAGTGAAACGGAAAGGAATGCCCTATGCGAAGTTTGCCAGTCCGAGGGAAGACGGTACACTCAGCGTTGTGGGACCTTATGCCATGTACTGGATCATTCCACACTTCGTCAGAACAACAGAGAAGCGCAACGTTGAACTCCTAATAGCACTTCAGGCACTGATAGCATATGGTGCGGTCGCAATTCTTCTACTAGGCATCCCGTTAGGAATTGGCTGGATCTAGTTCAGCTTGTCCGGCAGGTAGGTGTCGACGACGAAGTCCACACCATACCGGCTGAACGCCTGCTGCTCCGCCTTCAAGCGGAGTTCTTGAAACTCTCGAATGTACTCCTGCCATGCAGCGTCAGCATAGCGTACGTCGTTCAGCAGCTCGTCCAGTCGCTTCAGGTCAGCATTGGTCATTGGTTCGGTAGGGAGAGCATATTTCTTGATGTCAGCCGCACTGACACCAATCCACTTCGCATCCGGTACGGTGAGGTCCCTGATGTGTGCAGAATTCGCGCTACCTGAAATGATCACACGCGCAATGTGCATACCCCACGGGTCGCCATCTGTGAAGATGTATACCGGCAGACCAAGTTCCTTGTTGAGTCGACGGATTAGACGTCGTGTGGCACGCGGAGACTGCCCGCCCAGATGGACCAAGACTGCTTTGAAGGTCTCCCAGGCGCGGGTCTCGACGAGCCGCGAGAACATACCTCCTGACTCGACTGCAAGCACAATCTCGGCATCTGAACTCACAGGCTCTGCAGTCATGAGAGCAGCTCCAATGGGCAGCCCGTCAGGACTGACTGTGAGGTCCACGGTCCTGCCCGCATAGCCGGGCACAGTGTATCTCATCAGGACCGGCCCATAGACTGAAGAGCGCTCCTCCGAGAAGACCCCGAAGTCTTCTCTTGCCAGCCCGGTGATGCACTCCAAGTCTGTGACAATCCTGTCAGACTCGGCCTGATCCTTGAATTTCACCCCAAAGGCCTCACTGGAGTAGTACAGGTCCCTGAGTGAACTGGTGCGAGAGCAGCTCAGTAGTTTCTTGGCAAAAGACGCAACCCAGAGTGTCTGAGCGAAGCTACGAGCGTGCTTGGAGTTGCCCGAGTCACGGACCACAGTCTGAGGTCCCAGCGCAAATCTCTGTTCGGCCTCACTGAACACAATGTTTGAGGTTTCCCGGTCGGGTATAGACAGCCGCGGAAACTCTCCTCGCCGGATACTCTCAATGACCGCGCTGCCGAGACGGGTCAGGATGTCTATTGGTTGTGAACTATCTCCCATCTTCCTTCACCTCGAAGAGTGCATTGACAAGCGAGTCGATGTCGGAACTATCCTCAGTGCCATCTGTGAGTTCCATTGCAAACCTAGCTATGAGACGCATCTCACGAGACAACTCTCTCATCCTCTTCGACTCCCAAGTGGATTGGACCATCCCCCTAGCTGTAGTCTTGAGCCTTCTTCCAAGCGATCTGTACAGCGCAATCAGTGCCGATTCTATCTCTGCAACTGGTGCAATGGACTGCTTTCCGGCCTCCTTGTAGGGTATCCGGGTGGAACAGACATGGACTGCAAGAATCGGATTGCCCGTCAATCCGGTGCTGTATCGAGACCAGCCAAGACCCCTGTTGACCCTCGTGAGAACACACTCAGCCGCATCGTACAATAGTGGGACTCTGTTTGCAAACCGGTAGAGAAGCGGAAAGTCCAGGTCTGAAGTACCAGCACCAATTGCCAACACGCCCTCCACAATGAACGGGTAGCCTTCCCAATCCCTCACACTGCTACAGGCGTAGCCAAGGGGTCTGCAGTCGAGGACAGCAGCAACAGAATTGAGAAAGCTCTCTTCACCAATCGGGCTGAGACCATCGGAAGATGGAGGTAGTACCCCATCAAAAGTCTTCAGTGCCTTGCTCAACACTATCAGCTCATCACGTGACAGAGTCTCTATACGACGGCTTCCATCAAGAGACAGAAAGGCCAGAAGCCGACTTGCGGTCTGATTGCCCAACTGCTGAAACGAACTCACCAAGAAGTCGCGAAGCCGTGTCTCAGAACGGGACTTGGAAATGAGTCGTCGAAGGAGCTCCAAGTCAGCCGCGCGCGGATGGGGCTTGGTAGGTACTGTCTTGGGAGGAACGGTCCGACACCACGGACCGAATACGATTGTCTGACCGGCTATGCTGGCTTGAATCTCCGCATGGGGAGTGCCCACAGTAGTGAGCCGCAAGTACTCTAGTACCCTGTCTCGTGCCCTCTTCAAGTCCCCCTTGAGCCTTATGTTGACAGTGGTTCCCGTAGTGTCCCGAACTGCTGGTGCCCTATCCTCAATTATCGGTCGATTGTTCTCAATGTCAATGAGAATCCTGAATCTCTCACCCGAGCCACAGCTCGTCCGAGTGTGAATCTCCACAGGCGAGTTCGTCGTCACCTGCCCATACAATACCGCCATCGTGACACCCAGACCGAAGGTTCCCCTTCGCTGTCGCAGGTTATACTTACTTCCATAGAAGACTGTACCAAAGGCGTCAGCCACTTGGTCAGCGGGAACTCCAGAGCCGTTATCAGACACCACAATGGTGAGTGTGCCGGTCTCGTCCTCGTTCAGTTCAACTTGAATTCGCGGAAGGGTTCCGATGTCCTCGCAGGCGTCAAGACTGTTCTCGACTAGCTCCCGGACCGTTGAGTATACTGCTTGCACTTGGTTTCCAAAGCCAGCCATCTGACGGTTTCTGTAGAAGAACTCCGATGGCGAAATCCTTGCGAAAGAATCGGATGTGTCAGATGGCGTCATCGCATGGTCAATGATAGGTCTCATAGCGTTCATATTAGGCGACGTATTACGGACCTACTGCTCCCACAGCTCCACGGATGCACGGGTTATCTCGCGACGCATCTTCTCAAGGTATCCGTATACTGCCGGGTGAGGAGCACCCTGAATGAGCATTTCAATGGCGCGGGTTGCATACTCCAAGCCCGGGTCAACTCCGATTATTGAAGCCGTGTGACCGTACACGCTGACTTTGACCCCGGTTATCTCTTCGATTACGCGTCGTGCACGACCCCTCTCTCCAATCAGTCGTCCGGAAATGCGCTTTATATGGGACGGTGACGACCCGGCATTCTCTTTCAGAGACATCACGACCAGTCGAGCGTCCTCATCAATCAGCGTAAGCGCATTGTGTGGACTGAATCCCCTACCTATAGCATGCACAATGTCACGCGCCTTCCACAGTAGTACGGGGTCTTCCGTGTCAGGCGGACTCCTGATTATCACAAGACCCTCGTGATCTATCTCCAGAATCACATTGGTCAGCGACTCTATTCTTTTCTTGACTCGACCGTTCCGCCCAATAATGACACCCACTCGTTCCGTAGGAATCCGTAACGTTTCAATGTGCATCATCTGTTAGTTCACCAGAATTGACGATCGAGTCAACAATGAGTTGTGGATTGTCAGTTTCGACACCGAGTTTCTTGAAGTATGCAATCACGTTTTGAATGTCACGAAGCAGGAACTGCCTAGCATGCTCGTGGGTTCTGAGTACAGACTGAGACACATCGATGAATACGGGACCATTGCTCCACAGGATGTTGTACTCACTGAGATCCGCGTGGACCAGACCAGCCTCTCTGTAGCCAATCTCCACCATTGAGATGATTTCATCAAACACCTCCGCTGGTGACTCTAATCGAGTATCCCGAAGAAGAGGAGCTGCATTGCCCGAACTGCTGTCACCGATAAACTCCATCACCAGGACGTTCCGCTGAATGTCAAGCGGACGAGGAACACGTACTCCCGCCGCGCTATATCTCTGAAGGTTCTTGTACTCTTTCATTGCCCAGAGCGGGATGAGCTGCCGATTTCGGCGACTGACATGTCTGAAGCGAGGGTCTCCGAGGATGTACTCAGACATATAGTTGGATTGAGCAGTCACAACTCGGTATATCTTGATGGCAACTGCATTCCCTTCCGCGTCCTCACCCCTGTAGATGTTCGACTCTTTGCCGGCACTGACCACACCATGGATTCTGCGGAGGGTGCCTCTGCCGAGAAGCCGATACAACACCTTCAGAGTCGGTGGGTCAATCACGCCCTCTACCACTTTGAACTCGTCGTCGTCATGACGACGCTTCATTCCACGGCGTTCGATATCAGACTCAATCAATCTGCGCTTCGTTTCAATGCGCTTCAACGGCACTCACCGACTCACTACAAGCACACAGACGAGAGCAGTGCAAAGGAATCTTGCACATTGGCTAGGACCCATCTCTCGCTTCGGTTCAGAGAACAGGACATCAGGAACTAGAACATCTTAAGGATTCCTTTCTTCTGAAGCCAATCGAGTTCATTACCACGATAGCGCCAGACTACATCGCACTTTGCTTCAGTCTGGAAGTCCCATGGGACTACAAGCACAGTATCGCCGATTCTCATCCAGACCCGCTTCTTCATCCTGCCCGGGATTCGTCCCACACGAATCTCTCCGTCCTCGCAGCGAACGCGCACCCTGTCAAAGCCTAGCATCTGGACAATGATACCGAACATCTCACCATCGTTACGATTTGGGACCCTGACTCTCGTTACCTCACCAGTTCCCGCGTCATCGGATTCTCGATTGGACAAAAACATCCTCCATCTGTCATTCAGCTCCGGAAGGAAGCGGAGCGCTGCCAGCTGGAGGCTCTTGAGGCATTTAAGCGTACCGAAACAGAAGTGGGACCTTCTACTGCGCTGGAGTCTCATCCAACTCTATGACGTACAGAGTATCGTCCAGAAGCAGTGCAGAGACCGTGTCCCCAACTCGGACGGGCACATTTAGTCGCTTCGAGTCGACTTCGACTGTAGCGAAGGAAGTCAAGTCCATGAAGAGTACTGACTGTCCTTGGCAGTCTGCAACAGCAGTGTATCTCCGCTTCCGTTCCTCAGAACATATGAACTCTACAGAACTCCACTTGGAACTGCGAGGGTTCACGGCGAAGGTAGTCCCATCAACCAGGTCATAACAGCTCAGATTGCCATGCGCGATTGCCTTGGCTTGACACGGATGACCACCGACCATTAGGAAGTCGCCCGCTACAAACCGGGGGAGTCGAAGGACAATGGTCACCCTGTATTTTCCCTTGCTGCCCGGCTCCTGACTGATGAGCTTATAGTTCTCCTTCCTCTCGGCCAGAAACGTTGACTCAATCTCATCGGATATTCGTCGAGCAAGATGCTCGGACCCTATCTTGAAGTCCAAACCGTACTTGTGACGCTCGACTGAAGTCACGAAGGCCTTGACATCCCGACCATAGGCGTCATGAGTCATCTGTGTGACGATGTCGCTAATTCGCTCAACCTCGTCTTCGGAGAGATGACGCCCTTGAGCTCGAATCTGAAGCACAGCATTGTGATAGCCGCCACTCATCAGCCCACATGTATCGCATGTTGCAGGGCTGATGCGGATTTGCACTGGTATCCGCTCCTCATGCGCCTCAAGTTCATTGTGCGACTTGCCATGCGCGACCACGGATAGGTCCACTACACGATCAAGCTGACGCTCTATCTCATGGTACAGATCTACGTCAGCATTCAGAAGACTAGCCTCATGCGAGATGAACAGCGCAATCTGCAGGTCTAGCAGTTCGGTGGCATTCACGTAGTGCTCTAGGATTGGCTTCCAACCACCAGGGAGAGCAACCGCACCACAACGCCTGCAGACTTGCATTGACAGAGGGGAGTCGATGTGGACTAGTGGATGTGATTCTCTGTAGCATCGCGGACATAGTCCCTCCACTATCGATTCGGCGCCACATACATAACATGGTGCAGGCATTGCACTCCACCAATTGCGTATTCTGTGCACGCATTATAAGCTGCTTGATGCGACGACATCTATAGACGAACCCACATCGCATGTGGTTGCCCGTCTATGTAGACGACAGCCTGTCTGTGCACCATTCCTGCATCGATTGCAGCTTTGACCGTGGTCGCACCGACCATGTTGACGATTGTGGCACGCTGCATGTGCTCAAGGCATGTCTTCAAGTCCACCAGCTCGCCGCCATAGAACTCCTCACTGACCTTGAACTGAAGGTCTCCCTGAACCAAGGTCTTTCCAAGGAGCTCCTTATCACAGACTGCGACGAGGTAGTGCTCGAGGGTCTCTCTCACGCGCATATAGACAGAACTCATGAGATCACCATATTGTTTACACGGGCCTTATCGCGGTACGTGCACCACAAGCCGTGCAGACCAGATAGTAGGCACCACTCTCATGGGACTCGTTAGTATCTGGACGACCACAGACAGGGCATATCACGTACTGGTTTATGTACTGCCACAGTAGATCCTCTATCTGTTTCGGCGAGAACTTCCCATTGAATGCAGCCCCACTGCCTTCGAAAATGCCTGCAGTAGCGAGCTGACCAGACACATACTTCAAGACCTCCTTCCCGGAGCGATTCAAGACGTCAACTATCTCCTGAAAGTTCTGCCAATAGCTCCGGTTGCCCTGGACCATCAGCTCCACAGGTGGCACTTGGAACCGCTCTCCGGTTCGTTTGAAAGCGTCTTCCGGCACCTGTGACCGAGCACGTTGCAGCAGGCGTTCGTAGTCATCCATACTGGTATTCCAGTCGGCATCGCTATTGAAGCTTCTGCTTGGTGAGACTCTCAGTTCAAAGATTCCTTCAGAGAACAACTAAGATGGAACAAACCACCCGACCTTCACTTCTCTGATTAGCTGCTTCTCTTGAAGGTCAATGACATGCAGCTGGACTTCAGACTTCTGAATCCCCTTGGCCGCAAACTCCTCTGCAATCCTCTTGATGTCGACCCCTTTGTCTCCGGCATTGGCCCTGATGAACTCGAGTATCTGACCGGGCAGTGTATGGTCCTCCTTCTCTCGCGCTGCACCAGAACCTCTTCGCGACTTCTTCTCCGAGCGCGTCTCAGCAGTAGCTCGGACACTCTCTGCAGGCTTGGTCATCTCTGGCACTTCCACTGTGGGACGAGAGTCATCGCGATCTGTGTCAGCTTGCAATGGCACACCGGTTAGTCTGATAATCCCCATGCTACGCTCTAGTATGTGTAGGGTTATGTAGTTCGGATTCTTCAATTCTCGAATCACTTCAGGTTCAATGTACACCTCAGGGCTCTGTCCCTCCTGTCCTTGTGACTGACGCAGCTTCCCAACCACCAGCACGAGTCCGCCCTTGTTGGTTGTCTTGACCAGCCCAAGCTTTCGAGGGTCCGAGTCCCATGCCTTCACTCGAACAGTCCCAGTGGTGTCATCAAGGGTGATTGTGGCAAACTCCTTGTCCTTCTTTGACTGGAATCTGTCAACAACATGACCTACTGTGAGAATCCGTCGCATCTCCACCCCGTTTGGAGTCACAAACCTGGGACCATCGCCTTCTGAACGCAATTCACAGCTCTCAATGTCGTGCAGATTCACCCTAACAGCAGCTATGCGCTCTTTCATTCCTAGGACCTGCCTGTTCAGTGTTCATTTACTGCGTGATGCTATTTATCGTATACGCAAACAGCCGTTCACATGAAATCGGAGAGAGCACTCTGACGTGAACCACTCAGACGCGAAAGACCAGTATTCACTCGCTCCTCGCTAAAGTTGTGCTCCCTGCAGAGTATCCTCAGTACGGCATCCTCATTCGGGTCAGTCCAATGAAGCTGTGGCGTTTCAATGGAAGGGGGATTGAGGAATATGTTTCGGATCTCGTCCACAGAGAAGTCCAACCGGATCTTGGCTGCCTCTGCTGCGGTTTCCAGTCTTCCGTGTTGCTTGATCAGTTTGACAGCTTTCTTCCACCCGACCCCAGCCACCTTTTCATTGTAGTCGGTACCCAAGAGGATTGCCACATCAATCAGCTGTACGCGGGTTAGGCCCAACACTCGAAGGTTTACTTCAAGGTCGACCACCTCGGGAAGCACTGTCTTGAAGCCGCCGCCTCGTGATGCGCGCCTCCTGCCGCTCACTGACAGATTACGAATCACGCGGGGACTGCCGTACAACAATGAGTCGTAGTCTTGGCTTGCGCTGGCCCACACTTCGCCGGAACGGGCCATCTGTGCAGCGAGAGCCTCGCCTTCAGAGGGAGCCTGAACACAAGGGACTCCAAGTGCCTGCAGCAGCAGCTTGCTCTCCTCGACCATCTCTCCACTCAGTCTAGAACTTCCTTGTGCGGCCTTCCTTGCATCTTCGATACGGCCCTCTTCCCTGGCTTGTATCCAGTCTTCGTAGGCTGCATCCCGGGCCATGCGTCGCCTCTCAATCTCTGCGGCCTTGAGCAGTGGAGACTCCCCGTCAAACACATACACAGGTCGAATCTCATGCTCAAGCAAGTTAAGGGTTCTATAGAAGAGACCAGTCAGATGGCTCGTCACTCGTCCTTTGAAGTCTTGGAGTGGAGTGCCATCAGGTTGTCGAATGGTAGCAAGGAACTGATAGAGTGTGTTGAATGCATCGATAGCGATGGCCTTACGAGCAAGTTCATTCAGACTGATTGTTTCCGCGGTGACTACGTCGCCAAGTTTGGTACCCACGAGAGAACACTCCGTGTATGTCAATCTCGATGTGTCGGGTGCCCAAGATGGACACAGGACGAAACTGGTTGAGGACAGTCTCATGCGTATTCTTCGTTAGGTTTATAAAAACCCCAATGATGGGGGCCAAGAGTCAGGACCGAGAGAACAGTTCCTTCGGGTGATATATTGGCATCCATGAAAGCAATCAGGTGTACCTCCTGCCACAGGTCTGTTTCCCCACAAGGGAGAAATGTGAAGTTCAGTTGCCCACAATGCGGTGGCTTCACCATATGGCGATGCGAAGTGTGTCGGAAGTTCTCCGTGAGGTACAGCTGTCCGAACTGCGGCTTTGAGGGGCCGTAGAGAATGGAGTTGATTTGACATGGCGCGAGTAGTTGTCACGCTCCGGATAATGCCTGAAGATGTCGATGTGAATCTCGACCAGCTTCTCAAGAAGATCAAGGCAGCTGTGCCACGCGGCACTGATGTGCGAGCGCACGAGATAGTGCCAGTTGCGTTCGGTCTCAAGGCAATCCGGCTCAATGTGGCGCGAGAGGAGTCTGCTGGAGGCGTGGACGACATCGAAGCTGCCATAACCGCCATTGATGGTGTTGCCCAAGTGGATGTCGAGATGCTCTCACGGGTGTGACCATTGTCAGCCTGCTATGCAGAGCGCTCACATGTGCAGGTTAATAACTTCAAGAAAAACTCATTTGCAAGTCGGCAGCCCGAGAAGATAAAGGGCGGTCGTGGAAGCCGTCCATTCCGACACTGCACCGCTTCCGATGTCATGGAGGTTGAGTTCGCGCATTGAATGAGATCGTTCTAAAGGTGGCCGAAGCAGAGCACCGCGACATAGGCCGATTCATCGTACGTATTGATGCCATATCGATGGAAGCTCTCGGAGTGAGAACCGGTGACATCATCCAAATCAAAGGAAAACGGACTACGGCAGCGATAGCCTGGCCAGCCTATCAAGGGGACAAGGGAAGAGAAATCATACGAATGGATGGGCGCATCAGAAGGAATGCGGGTGTGAGCCTCAGCGAGAAAGTGACCGTCATGCGCGCAGAAGAACAACCTGCAAGAAACGTCACACTTGCGCCCACCTCTGTGCCAATCCGACCTGAACCCAGGTTTGAGGAATTCGTCAAGAGAAAGCTGCTGAATTGCCCTGTGACACTGCAAGACACTGTATACATCCCGATTCTGGGACGCGCTATACCCTTTAAGGTCACAGACGTGAAACCTGGCGGAACAGTGGTCATTCAACACTCCACGATACTGACCATCACTGAGAAACCCACTGGAGAGACCACTGCAACATCGGAGGTCACATACGAGGACATTGGTGGACTCGGACCCGAGATACAGAAAATCCGAGAGATGGTGGAGCTTCCCATGCGACATCCGGAACTCTTCAAGCGACTGGGAATCGACCCACCGAGGGGACTGATACTCCATGGACCACCAGGCACAGGAAAGACACTCATGGCCAAGGCTGTGGCCAACGAGTCAGACGCGAACTTTGTGCACATAAACGGCCCGGAAATCATGTCAAAGTTCTATGGCGAGTCAGAACAGAAGCTGAGAAAGATCTTCGAAGATGCGGAGGAGAACGCCCCGAGCATCATTTTCATCGATGAGCTGGACGCGATAGCCCCCAAGCGTGAAGAAGTCCAGGGGGAGGTTGAGCGAAGGGTTGTCGCTCAGCTCTTGGCAACAATGGATGGTCTGAAGTCCAGAGGACAGGTCATAGTGATTGGAGCCACCAACAGGGTCAACTCACTAGACCCCGCATTGCGAAGGCCCGGCAGATTCGACCGTGAGATAGAGATAGGTGTTCCTGATGAGGCTGGGAGGATGGAAGTCCTCCACATACACACAAGGGAGATGCCTCTTACCAGTGAGGGGGAGGGAAAAGTACAGCTTGAAGCATTGGCCAAGGACACGCACGGCTTTGTGGGCGCAGATCTGCACGCACTGTGTCGTGAGGCTGCAATGAAGGCACTCAGGAGGTATCTGCCAGACATCCTGTCGAACATGGTAGAGAGTAGCGAGGAGATTCCTGAAGAGGTCCTCATGAAACTTGAAGTCAACAACAATGACTTCAAGGAGGCACTGAAAGAAGTAATGCCCTCTGCGATAAGAGAGGTCTTTGTGGAGATACCCAACGTTCACTGGGACCAGATTGGAGGACTGGAAAGCGTCAAGCGTGAACTTCGTGAAGTTGTAGAGTGGCCCCTGAACCGTCCAGAGGTATTCAAACGAATGGGAATATCCCCTCCAAAGGGAGTACTCATATACGGTCCTCCAGGATGCGGAAAGACGCTCCTAGCAAGGGCCGTGGCAACCGAGAGCAAGGCGAACTTCATCAGCGTCAAGGGTCCCGAACTCATCTCAAAGTGGGTGGGCGAGAGCGAAAAGGCAATCCGTGAGGTCTTCAGAAAGGCAAGGACCGCAGCTCCCTCACTGATATTCTTTGACGAGATAGATGCGATAGCTCCGTCCAGAGGACGGGTTTCTGACGGCAGTCTGGTCACAGAGCGTGTCATAAGCCAGCTCCTGACCGAGATGGACGGCTTGGAGTCCATGAAAGATGTCGTCGTCCTCGCTGCGACGAATCGGCCAGACCTCATAGACAGGGCGCTGCTCAGGACAGGTCGGTTTGACAGATGGGTCTTTGTTGATGCACCAGATGAACTCAGCAGACGGGAGATATTCAAGCTCTACACAGTAGATGCAGGAATGCCGCTGAACAAGGATGTGGACCTTGACGAACTTGCGCGCCTGACATCCAACTATGTGGGAGGCGACATTGAAGCACTGTGCAGAGAAGCGGCCATCCGCGCCCTCAGGGAGGACATGGAAACGAAGGAGGTGTCAATGAGGCACTTCAAGGAGGCCATGACAAGCATGCAAGCATCTGTTTCAAAGGAGGACATCGAACGTTATAAGAACCTAGACAAAGAACTTAGGAGAGTTCGGGAGTCCTCCGGTACTGGAGGAGCATATGTCTAGTGAATCCAAAAGGAGTCTAGAGAGATGTCAACATGGACTGCAATCCCGCTTCGAACGCTCATAATGAACATCCTCAGTGGACGTCATGGTGTGATACTGGATGACGAACTTGAGCGAGCACTCCAAGCGGAACTTGGCAAGCAACCAAGCGAGGCAGAACTCAACTCTGCCCTGATGCAGCTTGAGATTAATGGGCTGGTCCACGTGAGCCAGATAATGAAGACAAGACGCAGGATTGAGGTCATCAGAGAGGACCACGAGTTCCTTGCAGTCGATGAGGACTAGCTGGAGAGTGGAGGCCTGGATTTCGTGTCAGGCAAGAGAGTCCTCGCAGCGGGCAAGTTCGATTTGCTTCACTTGGGTCATCTCGCCTACTTGGAGCAAGCAAGGGAACTAGCCGGAGAGGACGGTGAGCTAGTAGTCGTCGTGGCGCGGGACAAGACTGTGCTCAGAGAGAGGAACAGAGCACCCATATTCCCGGAGGAGCACAGGAGACGGATTGTCGCCGCACTACGAGTGGTTGACAGAGCGATTCTTGGTTACGATACTTATGATCACACAAAGATAGTGGTAGATATCAAACCAGACATCGTCGCTCTTGGATATGACCAGTATGCAGACATTGAGGCACTTGAGGCAAGGTTTCAAAGCCTAGGAATGAAGACCAAGATTGTTCGACTGGAGAAGAGAGAGGCGGATAGCCTGAGCTCTTCAACACAGATAAGACACCGCATAATCGAGCACTACTCGGACACCATATGAGAGAGGACTAGATGATCAGCTCCCCTCGTGCCTCCGCCTCTCTAATCATATCAGCCATGCGTTCACGCCTCTCAATCTCGAACTTCCATACAACAAAGAGGACAGAGGCAATAGCCACCATCACACCTACACCCACGAGCGTGTACCAGCCGAGGATGAAGTGACGATAGAAGTCTTGTGCAGGCCCTGTAATGAAGTACGGCCAGTTGCAGATAAGCCCGAACGCATACAGAAAGCCCACGACGGTGATGAGCTTCAAGTAGGCTATACAGTCCTCGTCTCGATCAAGAACCAGTATCATCAGACCCAGCCAGAATAGATACCAAGGCATAACCCAACGGTATACAATCAGTATTGCCGGAAGCATATAGACATACAGGGGCTTCATTACCAGTAGACGCTTGAACAGCAGGCGGAAAGGCCTCAGAATCGAACTGCCTGTATAAGGCTCCGCAAGAGAGACCTGACTGAGGTCGTGAAGACTAGGGATGAATGGGCGGAGCGTATAGACCATGAAGGCAATGTAGACTGTAAGTGGAATCAGTCCCGCGGGCCAGAAATAGGTCTCGGTTGTACCAAGTACTGGTGTTGCCCAACCGAAGCCCGGATACAGTGGGTTGACTATCTGCTCGCTGTAGGATGGGGTGTTCAGGAAGTGGTTTAGCAGAGAGTCGTAGCTTAGTCCTTGTGAGAGGAATGGAATCACAGTAAGGAGCATCGAGGCTCCGAACCACAGAACCGAAGAAGGAGCCTCTAAGAACATGAGTGGGAGTAGTACTCCGGGGTATATCTTCGTCTGGACAGCAAGACCCAGCGTGAACATCGCCTTGCCTCGCTGGCCCTCGCTTCGAAGTATCATCGCCATGAGCATCAGACAGTCCGCAAGTGGCTCAAGCTTTCCACCACCGGCCGACAGTATCAGACCGTAGACGAAATAGCCTCCAAAGAAGAGCCGGGCCCACCTGGCAGTGTATAGCCTGTTACCCAGAAGGACTGCAATCATGACCAAGTTCAGATTGAACACTAGGACGAGAAGGAAGTTCAACCACAAGGGCTGTAGGTCGTTCACACCTGGAAACAGCCAAGTCGCTATAGAGAAGAAAATCAAGGCAAAGACGGGATACTCATATGTTATGTTTCCCAGGTAGCTGGGTAAGGTGTGTTCCCCGTCGTTGTAGCCCCATTCAGGAGGCAGTGCGGCCGCGAGTTCCTCGTCAGTCATATTGTAGACTTCGAAGTGGTATATCCAGAAGGCCTCACCGTACATCTCATCCCGGTTTCGATCACGCTGAATGACCAGTGAATTACCGATAGGTATGGCGACTATAGAAATGACAAGACTGAGTACCAGGTATCGCCGCATCTCATAAATCTTGTAGGAGATGGTCCGGAGCAATACGAGAGACCTCCATTCTCGTGACTGATGTGTGGCTCTAAGGGAGCGCTTGGACAGCGTAATTAACCTTTTGTCAAAGTCCTGTGTAGATGTCGGGCAGATGGACGGAATCGAACAGCGTACATCAATGCTCTGGTCAGCTCCAGTCAATCGGACATATGCTCAGGCACAACATTGTCTGTCTGCACAAGTCCATCGAGTCGTCAAAGTGCCACGACGACGGAGAGGCCTCGCTTCGATGCGACCTCGCTCCAAGCTGCCTGCACCTCTGTCAGGACAGATACGTTGGACAGGGCCAACTATCGCACTCCAGACAATTCGTGCACCGGTCGGGATCCACTGATATTCTTCCTTCATCAATTGAGAGAGCCTCGTTCTTACACTTGGGCACACACGAGCCACACGCTTGGCAGAAGACAGCACGCCGCACTGCCCGCTCTAGCTGCGGAGTGATACGCTCGACCGACTCCGCGTCAGGTCCGCGTACAACAAGCGATCCAGAACTGAAGAGCAGTACGCTGTTCATTCCGGCCTTCACTCTTATGGCCCCCAGCTCCTCGGATTCTCTCACAGGCCCGAATATCGGCAACAGCCTGCCCACACGACTCAGATCGATGCCTGAAGAGAACTGGCCCTCGATGCTGAATCCTGATGCCTTGCAGGGCGACACTCCCTTTGCTATATTGAGTTCAAGTGCTTGCGCTGGAGAGACCCTTGTGACAGCCATCTCAAGTCCCAAGTCCGTCATGAGTTCAATCTGTCCTTTCGGGAGAGTCTTCCAACGCCAGAAACCAAACTCGGCCCACTCTTTCGGTAGACCGTGGTCTCTTGCCCATTGCTCAAGAAGGCTCATCCATCGGGTGTACAACTGGGGATGGGACTTCTCAATGCTACGCAACTCCGATATCGGAGAGGCGGGACACAGATAACAGCCCATTCTATGGTATCCTTTACTGTAAAGTGGGTTGAACGGCTCCCCACTCTGAAAGATGAAGAGCCAGACCTCGAGAGCATTCCAGTCCTGTATAGCATTCGCAGATATCTGCCCTGGAACCCATGTGTTCATGGAGACCTTCGGCTCAATCGACCTCTGGAAGGACTCCAGCTTGCGCTGGCCCATGAATGCGAGAGTCTCGCCGCCTAGAGTCTCAACAATTGATGTGGCAGCCGGTCCGAGTTTGAGCACTTTGCAGCACCACCGAAAGTCACGAGCTGGAGGACCGAAGCTCGAAACCGCCGCCCAGAAGTGATCGCCCATGTTGCGTGTTATGAGGTCTGCACCATGTCTTGCCGCGAATGCCTCAACATACTCGACGGTCTCCGGGAGCTCTAGACCCGTGTTCATGAAGAACATGGGAGGGCTTCTCCCAATGGCCTTCTCAACGAGGAGGTAGGTAACAAGAGAGTCTTTACCCCCGCTGAAACCGACAACGACTGGTAACGCTCTCTGTTGGATTACCGACCTGATGAAACCTAGAGCACGAGTTTCGATTGAACTCAAGTCCTTGCCATTTGCCAACACAGCGTCATCCCAAGAGGCGGCCTTCTCGTTTGTGCGTTCGCCTGCTGGCTCGGAGAACTCACGTATCTTGACTGCAAGCCCTCGTGATGCCTTGGCAATCTCCCTTCCGGTCATTCTGGCAATCCCAACTGCAACGACTTGACCCAGAGAGTTGGTGACCCAGACCTCATCTCCCAGCTCTATGTCCATGTCGCACCCCGCTATCCCCGGTACAAGAAGACTCGCACCATCCTTCAGGAATCGGAGGACCTCATCGTGACAAGAAACCCACTTCTGCTTGCTGACTGTGCCAAGACGACGCGCACCCTCAAGGGAGAGAAGAAACGTGTACTGCATTCTTGGAACGTCAAACCTGAGCCTGCCCACGATATAGCCATCTACTACAATCTCGTACATTGCATCAAGTGAGGGTATCTTGTTCATCACAATCGTCTTGTCAGAGGGAAGCAGAGACCTTCCTACTCCTGACCCGAACTGCTTATCGATGGCTTCTACTGCGGCTTGAATGTGCCCCTCCATGGCAGGAAAGGGGTCGCCAGGGGGAGAGATTGCAACAGACCTTGCAGCCGTGCCGCAGACCGAGCAGGGTCCGCTTGATATACGTGGCACATTGCACGAGTCGCACCAAAAAAGGCGAATCTTTGCCAGATATGGAGCATGGTCACGTCTGAACTTTCGCCTGTTACGCTGTGTCTTGGGCAGCTTCTATCAGCCTCGTTTGATGGGAATCTAACAAGGACTTGACTCTTGTCATCTGGTGCTATGCAGCAAGACCTATCTGACTCAGTTTCTCCGGCGTCGGCACCCCTTGCTCATCCCATCCCCGGAGGGAGTAGTAGTGTGGAAGCATCTCGCTAACTCTAGCGACTCTATTCCTAGAATTGCCTTGTCTTAGGGCAGTATCAAAACGAAATGGTAGCCGGTCATCCGCCGAACTGAGACCCTCTCGTAGATTGAACAGCCGCTCCAAGTTCCAGATGCGTTCACCCACTGCGAGCAGTTCGTTTCCGCTCAGGGGTATGCCCAGAGCTGAGGACACAAGTTCAGCATAGTCATCCACTGTCCAAGCGAAGCTGGAGAATCTGCAGACAATCATAGAGTCCATCGCAGCAGAGAGGTTCTGATATAGAATCACCATCTCGGGCTTGCCTTCAGTCCTGTCTCGGTCCACAAGGACCGGAGATCCCAATACCTCGGGACCAATCATGTATGAGCGCAGATGGCAGCCGCCACGGTTCGATGTCGCATACCCTAGCGCATGTCCCTGAACACCGCGAGGGTCGTAGGCGGGAATCTCCAGTCCCTTGACATGCATCGCAGTCTCAGGTGCGCCCAATCCTGCCGCTAGCAGACGAGACCCCCGTGCAAGCTGAGCACCCAGGCCTCGGTTATGAGCCATGTCATCAATCAGTTCAAGCAACCCATCTGTGCTTCCAAATCTGAGAGATGCATTGAGCAGCCCCCTCTCAACCAACTCCATGGCACAGCCAATCGTGCTTCCTACCGAGATTGTGTCAACCCCCAACAGATTGCAGCGACGGTTGGCAATCGTAATCCACTTCAGGTCGCTTATTCCACACTGGGGACCCAGCGACCAGATGGACTCGTACTCAGGTCCAGCCTCCTCGGGGCCGTCCACGCGAATGATACGGCCGCACCCGATGGGGCAACCATAGCAGTGATAGGGCTTGACGAAGAAGCGCTCCAAGAGCTTCTCACCAGAAATCCCCTCGGCATCATTAAAGGTCCCCTCTCGGAAGTTGTGAGTGGGAAGCATTCCAAGCTCGTTTATCACATTGACCAGTACACTTGTACCGTAGACCGGAAGAGACTTGTCAGTGATGGGGTTCTTCTTCAGGAGAAGTCTCGCCCGCTTTACGGCAGAGTCAAATTTCCGGGAGTCAGTGACCTCCGGACGACCCGAACCCCGGACCACCACCGCCTTCAGTTTCTTGGAACCCATGACTGCGCCCACACCGCCCCGACCCGCCGCTCTGTGCTTGTCGGTGATTATTGCTGCAAGACTTACAGTGTTCTCGCCGCCCGGTCCAATACATAACACTTGGGCCTGACTGTCGGTCTGCTGCAGGACACGGTCTGTGGTGAGAGCCGTGTCGAGGCCCCACAGAGGAGTAGCGTCTCTGATCTCGACGTTGTCATTATCAATCCAGAGATACACAGGGGTGTCTGCCGCACCTGTGATGACGACTGCGCAATAACCCGCCCGCCTCAGCTGCGCACCGACGTGTCCGCCCACATTTGAGTCGAAGATTGTTCCCGTCAGAGGAGATTTCGTCACCACAGCAAGTCTGCCCGAGGTGGGTGCTGTTGTTGCTGTCACTGGACCCACAGCAAAGACCAGCATATTCTCCGGAGATAGTGAGTGAGTCTTGGGAGGAAGACAGTCGTATAGCAGCTTCACTCCGAGTCCCCGTCCTCCAAGGAATCTCTGAGTCAGAGTGGGGTCAATGACTTCACTCTTGGTCCTCTGGTCACTCAGTGACACTCTGAGAAGCCTGGTTTCTGAGTAGTAATGTGAAACAGATTCTGTCAACTGGGCCATCTCCATATCACTAGTCATTGAAGACGTTCAAGTCCCTATGGGGACAGGTAAGACACTGCTGTTTGTAGTACAGATAGACCTCTTTCGGCAGGGTGGCGAGATTGGCCTGACGGGAGGGACAGGTCCAACACGGCTTGTCTGGTAGTGTCCAAGTATCACTGTACTGCGCCCAACGATAGTCTTCTACAATCGCCACCCCCGAGCTTGACCCAAGGCGGTCTGCGCCAGCCTCAATGAGTCTGAGAGCGTCCTTGAATGTCTTGATGCCTCCAGCAGCCTTGACGCCCATTGAAGAGCCGACCACTTCACGCATGAGCTGCACATCATGCGGTGTAGCGCCCATCGGACCGAAGCCCGTCGAGGTCTTGACGAAAGAAGCCCCTGCATCTTTGCAGATTAGACAGGCCTGTCGCTTCTGGTCGTCGGTGAGGAAGCCTGTCTCAAGAATCACCTTCACATGAGCTCCCTCCGATGCGCTGACGACTCCCTCGATATCACGGCGTACTAGGGCCTCGTCATTGTCTCTGAGCGCACCAATGTTCATCACCATATCGACCTCTGATGCACCTCTGCGAACGACCTCTCTTGCCTCCAGAGCTTTCACTTCAGGGAGGGTCGCGCCAAGTGGAAAACCCACAACACAACAGACTTTCACATCGGAGTCCTTGAGCAGTAGCGCAGCCTGTTCGACATGAATCGGGTTGATGCAGACAGCTGCGAAGTGATACGAGAGTGCTTCTTCACAGAGCTGTTGCACTTTGCTGCGCGTGGTTTCTGGCTTCAGCACAGTATGATCAATCATTGCAGCAAGTTCTTGCATAGTGATTTTCAATCAGGAACAGCCCCGCAGGAGGTGCGTTGTTGAATCTATTAACCACTTCGTTAGCGGGCACTCTGCTACAACAGTCATGTCCAGAGTGTACAGCGGGAGCGCTGTGTCACCTCACGTCTGTGAATATGGACACGGGGCCTAGTGGGAATCGGTATCAGGAATACTGCGCGTTGGGACCAATATGCAAGAGAGCAGTCAACGAGAACCTAAGTAGCTGCGGATGTCATCCAAGACCTCTTTCTGCAGTCGAATCACATCATGGACCTCGATTTCCTCCGCCTCTTTGACAACCGAGTTCAACTGGACCACAGTCCCCACGGCATCCACCTTGGAGAAGTCCACAGGAAACTCCACTTCCGCACCCTTGACTATGAGTTCAGAGCGGGTTGGATGGAGTCCTATGCGTATGCTTCTGACAATGCCAATCCGACGGGCCCTATTGTCCAACACCTCCTTGCCGAGGAGTCGTCCGGGCATACTCAGTTCGTATAGTTCAGCTTCTATACTTGGCAAAGGCTCCTTGGTGGTCATCTGTGGCATACTCCTTGCACAACATCTACAAAGAGGGGAGCCTTTTTACAGTGTGTATTACTGAGATTTGAGTCAGACAGGACCACAGTCTTGAGGCAGTTGATATGTCCAGAGAAGTCCAGTTCGTTCAGATGCCACTCATCAGGGAACAGACGCTGGAAGAGAGGACGTACCAGACTGCGCTTGCGGAGATAGCCTCCAAAGAGAGTACAATGATTGTGCTGAGTACGGGGCTAGGCAAGACTGTGATTGCGGCACTGGTGGCAGCAAAGCAGCTTGCCAAGTGTCCGTCATCGAAAGTACTGTTTCTAGCTCCCTCCAGACCGCTTGTGGACCAACAGGCACGATTCCTCAGGAGAGCGCTGGAACTGGACGAGGACAGAATTGTTAGCTTGACCGGGCAGGACTCACCAGAACACAGGAAGGACTCCTGGGCTTCTGCTCGTGTCGCGGTGATGACACCACAGGCCCTGCAGAACGACCTGATCCAGAGGAATTACGACTTGGGAGAGGTCTCCCTGATCGTCTACGACGAGGCGCACAGGGGCGTGGGCAATTATGCATACACATTCATTGCAGAGATGTATGAGAAGCAGCGGGACCAACGTCTCTCACTGGGAATCACGGCATCGCCAGGACAAGACACAGACAAGATAGTCACAGTATGCAGAAATCTCAGACTATCTCATGTTGAGGTCCGGACAGAGACAAGCCCTGATGTGAGGAAGTACGTAGTCTCCGTTAAGAGTGAAGTGCGCCACATCACACTACCGTCAGAGATTGAGGTTCTTCGTGACATGCTCCAAAGTCTCCTAGCCGACTATGTATCGCCAGTGGTCAAACACGGGTTCTCACTTCCGGATCTGCGACGCGTCAGCAAGAGAGAGATACTGAGAGTCCAAGGAGAGGTGAGAAGAGAGCTGGGGTCATATGTAGAACCACCGGCCCATCTGTATCTCGTCATGCGAAATCTTACAGCTGCACTGAGGATTGTTCATCTGCTGGAGTTCGTCGGGACCCAAGGCTTGGAGCCCACACATAGATATGTGCAAGGAATGTACGAGGAGGTCAGAAACAAGAAGGCCTCCAAGGGGCTAAGGGATCTTATGACCCGGTCAGAGTTCGCCCAGTTTGAGAGACTGCTGGAGGCACTGATAGCCAAGGGCCAGAGGCATCCGAAGGCAGATGAACTTGTGGAGATAGTGAGCGAACAGCTCTCGGTGGACAAGGACTCGAGAATTCTAGTCTTCACACGGTTTCGCGACACAGCCGCTGAGGTCGCTCGTGTGATTGAGGAACTAGAGGACGCGCGAGTCAGCCGCTTTGTTGGTCAGGGCTCAAAGGGTTCTGACAAGGGATTCACTCAGAGGAAGCAAGTCGAGGTGCTTGACGGCTTTAGGAACAACGAGTTCAATGTCCTTGTGGCCACTCAGGTTGGGGAAGAGGGTCTTGACATTCCGGAGTGCAATCTGGTGGTCTTCTATGACTGCGTGCCGTCAATAGTGCCATACATCCAACGGAAGGGTAGAACAGGGAGGAAGATGCCAGGTAGAATAGTTGTATTCGTAGCGAGGAACACGCATGATGAATACTACTACTGGAGTGTGGTCAGCAAGTTGAAGAGAATGCCATCCATGCTGAAGAATGCAGAGAGGGAGTCAGATAGGGTCTTGAAGAGTACAGAGGGCGAGCCAGAGAGAGGAGTGAAGAGTACAGAGGGCGAGCCAAAGAGAGAACAGACCACGCTTGACAGCTTTGGAGACATGGGTGGACCAGACTCGGGAACGTCCACCACAACAGCCCACCAGAAGAAGGATGAGGACATAATAAGGCTCATTGTAGACACGCGGGAACTGCCAACCGCGGTAGCTCGAGAGCTGACAAGGCTGGGTGTGGAGGTCTATGGGGAAGCACTCGAGGTGGGGGACTATGTTGCGTCGGAAGAGGTGGCGATTGAGAGAAAGGAAACCTCAGACTTTGTGCAGTCCTTGATTGACGGCCGGCTCTTCGTTCAGCTGACTGCTCTTCGGTCTACGTACCGACGTCCAGTATTGATAGTAGAGGGGGAGCGGCTCATTGGACAGAGGGCTGTCAATCCGGCCTCCATATACGGAGCTCTAGCCTCGATTGCGGTACGTATCCAAGTGCCGATTCTGTGGTCAATGGACGGGGAGGAAACTGCAAACATCATCTACAGGATAGCTCGAATGGAGCAGGTCGATAGCAAGCGAGTCCTTCGCATAAGGGCTCCGGAAAGCAAGGCCTCAGATGCACAGGTTCTGGAATACATCCTGTCGGGCTTTCCTGGCATTGACTCACTCTTGTCTCGCGCCATTCTGGAAGAGTTCGGCACACTAGAGAATGTCTTCAACGCAGATGAGGAGGCGCTGAGGAGAGTCAGAGGGGTGGGTCCAAAGACAGCAGGAAAACTGAAACGAACACTAAAGACGGTGTATCCGGGACATATCAAGCACGAAGAAACTAGTAGACCTGAGGATTAGGACCATGCCCGGCCCGGTACAACATGCGGAGGACATCCGATATTCCACGGCTTATCTCCCAGTAGCGTGCGTATTCTTCGTCTGACAGGGAGATGACACTCAAGAGTCGCCGGAGAACAATATACACTTCTGGGTCAATCTCAGAAACGGACTTGAGAGTCTCAAGCGCGCGCTGCCGGCCCTTGGTCCACAGCTCCTCCCATTCTGCAAACTCCTTGATTATACGGTCTATATCTGGCTGTTCAGGCGTAGCGAAACCCAAGCGCCTGATTGTTTCCATTATGTCAAGAGACTTCTTGATTCCAGAGTCCAGCTTTGGAGACATGGCGGCGACGTCACCAGTCGCTATGAATATGCTTTCAGCGGTCGCCCTCCAGATCTTCTGCATTATGTGCGAGTCTCCATTACCCGCAGGTTCATAGCCGTCTTGCTCGATTAGGCCACACTTCTCGAGCTCTTTCAGGTGATATCGTACAGTCTGAGGTTTTACAGCCTTGTCGGGTTCCTGACTGTCAAGGAATTCCACGAGCTCTGATGTGGTCATTCGCTTTGCACGTAATGCGTGCAGTATCTGGCGTCGGCTCTCATCGTTAAGTGCATGGAAGGCTGCAACAGCGTCGTCACCAGATAAGATTCTCATGGTGTCCATCGTTCCGGCCCCATTCAACATTGACGGTTCTATTCAAGGCAGACCCTGTTATGGTTTTCGAGGCAGCGTCCTCCCGCAGTTCCCAACGTCACGATGCTCCGCTGCGGAAGAGCAGAGGATACGTGGCCTGAAACTATGCCGGAACGTATATCCATTGCCGCATATCCTGAAGACATGGAACACGTTTGATGAGCTTCTTCTTCAGTAGTTTTCTGAGTGCATATCTAACAGTGCGTGGTGCAAAGGACACCTTGTCCAGTAATTGTTTCGGTGTGACCCCGTTTCGGCCAGTGGTTCGGAGTATGTCCAGCACTATCATCTGGCTCTTGGTCAACTTCATCTCCTTGAGCTCTTCGCGGAGCTCCGCTTCGGTCATCATATGATCATTCTCCTAGAGGTATCAGCCGAATCTGAAATCGGTGATAGAAGACACTTCGGCCAATGCGATGTGATTTGTACTACCAAAAGAGCATATTAATCTATCGCAGCTGCGATTGTGATGTCGCAGTCTGGGCCTGCGGTATTATACCAATGTGTAAGTCATGAGAGGACTCTGCAGACTCGGAATACTGAATGGGATGGACAGCACACGGTGATATCGGGCCTAGTGTCGCCGTTCTGACAGACACTCCACTCGGAGGCAATTGTCGATGTCATTGGTGAGTTCAGTGTACAAGCCGCATTGTATGCGCGGAAATGCTTTAATCAGCGACGGGGCGATTACCAGTGACTCCTATGAGAAAAGCCGCCATACTCGCAGCTGGGGACTCCACTCGGATGCTTCCGCTCTCAGCCAATATGCCGAAACACCTACTACCAGTCGGCGGCAGTCCGCTGATATTCCATACGCTTAGAGCCCTCCGAGACGCAGGTATCAGGGAAACACTCATCCTGTACGGATACCGTGGGGAAGAGATCAGGCGAGAGATAGATGCAGTAGACTGGGCCCCCATGGAGATAGTCTACGAAGAGCAGAAGGAGAGGAAGGGGACTGCTCATGCGGCCGGGCACGTCAGGGGATTTGCAGGAGATGACGAGGTCCTCCTCATGTACGGCGATGTGCTTGTTGGCCCTAAGACCTTTCCCGGGATTATCGATGCACACAAGAGAGGGGCTTTCTCGATGACACTGACAGTGAAAGAGGTTGACGACCCGACGGCATATGGCATTGTTGTCGTTGAGGACGGAAAGGCAACCCAGATAATAGAGAAGCCCAGACAAGAACAACTTGTCAGCAAGCTGGCTAACACCGGAATCTACATTGCTGGCACAGAGCTTTGGGACGCAATTGCCCGCACACCTCTGTCTCAGCGTGGAGAGTATGAGATTACCGATTCGATAAGCATGTTGATCAAGGAGGGCCATGTCGGTGCATATGCCCTTCCTTCATGGTGGATAGATGTGGGAAAGCCGTGGGATCTCCTGAGAGCCAATGAACTGATACTGGAAGCGGTGGACAGAAGGATAGAGGGAGAGGTCGAGGAAGGAGCTGTACTGAAAGGCAAGGTGGTAGTTGAGCAGAAGGCCACGGTGAGAAGCGGCTCATATGTAGAAGGACCTGTGTACATC
Organism: Candidatus Thorarchaeota archaeon; assembly: GCA_013388835.1. Lineage (NCBI taxonomy): Archaea > Promethearchaeati > Candidatus Thorarchaeota > Candidatus Thorarchaeota archaeon. The sequence continues at coordinate 70,948 of JACAEL010000055.1, forward strand.
TCAGAAGAATCGGTGGTGGGACCAAATTGCTATATCCGGCCCCACACGCTTCTGTGTAGGAAGACCAAGGTCGGCAATGCAGTAGAGGTCAAGAACTCCATCATAATGGAGGGGACTTCGATTGGACACCTCTCTTATGTGGGAGACTCGGTAATCGGCCGAAGAGTCAACTTTGGTGCTGGAACGATAACAGCTAACCTCCGCCACGACGACAGACCAATCTCGGTGACCATCAAGGACCAGAGAGTGAGCTCGGGGCGAAGGAAGCTGGGCGCGATCATCGGCGACTCTGTCAAGACCGGCATTGGAACGTCCATAGGCCCAGGTGTCATTATCCATCAAGGCGCACGCACTGGTATCGGCGTGATTGTGGACAGGGACATTGGTCCCAACAAGCTCGTCATTGCAAACCAGCCCAAGACAACTATCGATATCGGACCGGAGACGTGACATAGACCTATTGTCGGGCGTCCGATTCAGGGAGTTCAACACACGCCATAAGACCGGAAGGGGCATTGCGGTCAGATTTGGGTTTGCCTATCCATCTACTTACCGAGCTGGCATCACGAGCCTTGCAACCCATCTGTTCTATTCCATACTGAATGACAGAGAGGACACATCGTGCGAGAGGTACTTCAGATTCGGCGTACAGTCGCCATGTCACTCACTTGAGTCGGGAAGACAACTGCGCGACAACCACATCGTAGGATTCTCGTTGAGCTATGAAGAAGACATAGTAAATGTTGTTCAGATGCTGGAGATGGGTCAGGTCCCCATCGAATCGAGTGAAAGGACGGAAACGGACCCCATTGTAATCATGGGAGGACCAGCCGTGACCGCAAACCCAGAACCATATGCGGACTTCGTGGATGCATTTGTGATTGGGGAGGCAGACGTTGTCATTCACGAGATTGTCGACACGGTTGGAGAGGCGATGTCAAGGAAGGAAGCACTTGCGGGCCTGAAGCAGATCAGAGGGGTATACGTCCCCTTATTGGGACGGCCACCTGTCGACAGGCTGGTCATCGACAACTTGGACTCGCTCCCGCATCCTACAGCTCAAATCCTACCAGAAGTGGAAGAGGATGATGAACACGCGCCTGTGTTTGGCAAGTCTTTGCTAGTGGAGGTCACGAGGGGATGTGGTCACTCCTGCAGGTTCTGCCTCGTTGGGCACATATGTAGACCGAGGAGAGTACGGTCGCTGGACAGACTCGAGGAGATTATCCGAAAGGGCGTCTCTGAAACACCTGTGTCAAAGGTTGCGCTGATTGGGTCATCTCTAGGGGACATGGACAGACTCGATGAACTCACAGAGTGGATAGTCAGTCAAGGTCTGGGCGTGTCAGTCCCGTCCCTGAGGGCAGACTCGGTCTCCTCTGAACTCCTGTCTGCCCTCGTACGAGGTGGTCAACGTACACTCACCATAGCACCGGAAACAGGCTCAGAAACTCTCCGGAGGACCATAGGAAAGGGACTCTCAGACAGTGACATAGAGGGGGCCGTACAGGCGGCCATGTCTGCGGGGCTCAAGTCAGTCAAACTGTACTTCATTGTTGGGCTTCCGGGAGAAACGGATCAAGACGCTGTGGACATAGCGCGGTTGGTTGACCAACTTAGCAGTAGATATCCGCTGAGATTCACACTGAGCATCAGCCCTTTTGTCCCAAAGGCCAACACTCGTTTTGAGAGAGAGCCACAGCCATCCATAGAGGTGATTAGGAGCAGGCTCAGGACCGTTGAGAGGCATTTGAAAGGCATAAGCAGAGTGACTGTCGAGCCCATTGACCCAAGGAATGCTAGGATTGAGGCAGCACTATCAATTGGTGGTAGAGACCTAGGGAGAGTGGTTCGTCTGGCGGCACGATATGGGGGACTGGGAGGGTGGCGTCGCGCAGAGAGGGAGGCAGGAGTGCAGTTCCTTGAACTGGCAGGTCAGGATAGAAGAGGAGTCGAGGAACTCCCATGGTCATTCATAAGACTCTGACATCCCTGACGACGACCTCGACTCGAGGAGAAGATACGGGCACGAAAGAACACTGGTTGCGGATGCGATGTCTAGAATCAGAGAACGAGGGCGAAAGCCGATTCAAGATGACAGAGGGCGAGGCCCAAACATCAAGGGACTCGATGGCGGTGCGAGACCTCAGGCGTTCGAACATCAGTCACTGCTGCTGAGCCTCCCGGACCGTTCATTTTCAGTTGGACAGAGTTGGACACAGGAGTCTTGTCACTCCCAGGATACGGCACTGGGGTCACTCCTCGAGGTCTCATGATGTGTCGAGCCGACCTCGAGCTCTCCGTTCCCGCACGGAGGTATACATGCACCACGCAGCGATGTCCAAGACCGTCCAGCTTCTGGGCAGCTGCTGCTAACCCATGCCATAATCCTTTTATGGCAACCCAAGGGGGTCACTGCGAACCCAGTCAGTTCTGGCTATAATCATCTCTCAAGGTGACTCCGAATGGGAAAGAGACCCGGACACTGTTATCGCCCCGTCGACCGCCAGCCGTACATGAGAAAGCGGTTTATCCACCGTCAACCAGCGAGCCGAATTGTCAGCTATGACATGGGGCAGAACAATGGTCAGTTCGAAGTAGAGATGTCCCTGATTGGTCTCGAGCGGTGTCAGATTCGTAACCAGGCTCTTGAGGCAGCTCGAGTCGCTGCCAACAGGCACCTGAGCAAGAAGCTTCAGAAGAAGGCGTTTCATATGCGTGTGCGTGTGAAGCCCTACCATTACCTACGAGAGAACAAGATGATCTCCGGAGCAGGCGCAGACCGTGTGCAAGATGGAATGCGTCGTTCATTCGGTAAAGTGATTGGGTCTGCTGCACGAGTCAAGCCCAACCAGCGACTGATTACCGTTCGCGTGGACCGCGACAACATCACTATTGCGAGAGATGCTCTACTCAAGGCGGCACCGAAGATTCCGACACCCTGCAAGGTAGTGTTCGATAAGATTGACCCTGAGCTGAAGCGCAAACTCGGCTACGGTGTGGACTAGTCCTCTTGAGCTATTGAGTCAAGCGCATCGCGTATCTTTCGCATAGTGCCTATCAGAGTCATGGCCTCACGTGCACTGAGGAACACCCTACCTAAGAGGTTGATGAAGACCCTCTTTGCGATGCCCTTGCGATGCTCCCTCAGGAGCAGTCGGTCGACAGCGTCGCTGAAGTACATTGTTGCTCGTTCCCTCTGTTCCCTTGTTGCAGGTCGTGCCCTTGTCCTTGCTGGTTCGCGGTTGGCATATCTTGTGAAGAAGTCGTAGAGCACAACAGCAATTGCATGGCTGAGATTCATACTTGGGTATTCCCCTGAGACCGGTATTGTGAATGCAAGGTCACAGAGGTCGACCTCCTCATTCTTGAGGCCTGAACTCTCACGGCCAAAAACCAGAGCCACGTCGCCTGCAAATCGAGTTGGGTCCGGGAGCTGGTCAAGTGGTACCACTACTCTACTCACGCTGTTGGGCCCTCCTGACCTGGCTGTGGCTGCCCATGACACGAGCACCCCTGTCAGTGCAGACCTGAGGTCCGGGAAGATTTCAGCCGTATCCAAGACTTCCACAGCATGTTTGGAGAACACTCTGGCCTGTTCCTCATGTCTGGGGTCAACACCAACTATCCTCATTCGCTTCACTCCAAAATTGACCATGGCCCTTGCTGCGAAGCCGACATTCCCTGGTGACTCAGGTTCGACTAGGACGACCACTATGTTGGAGAGGCCCGTCAAGCGATTCTCCACTCCTACTTGTGCAGCAGCTGGAGTATGTCCCCATCCTGCAGGGGATAGTTGAGCCCTACCTGTCTTCGCTTTATCTTGTCCTGTTCCCTCAGTATGATTGCTGCTCTGAATCTCTCCACGAACAGCTGTTTGTGGACCTTCGCTGCAGCATCCTCGACAACTGATCCCTCCGGCAGAACGAGCGGTTTCTCCTCTCTGGTCTTGCCAGGTATCTTGGTATAGACTCTAAGTATGTCAAGGTGTTCGTACATCATAGTTGTCATTACGCTGAGGTTCTCCTTCTTCAGGGCACTCACTGGTACCATGTCGAATCGGTCCCCGTACAAGTCCTTCAGCCTCTGGAACTGTGCTGCGGACCCAGGCATGTCTCCCTTTGTTGCGATAATCAGAGCTCGTACGTAGGCAACACTTGTATCGAGCGCATCAGCAAGCTGTTGAAGCGTGGCCCCGGGCATTTGAAATCTCACTATTACATTGGTTATCCGTCGAGCCTGTAAGTAGTCCACCACCTCGTCTCTGGAGCCTGCGAAGTTGTGGATACCATATATCATGTGTCCCCCGAGACCGGTCCTCTCGACTCTCACTGCCGTCTTGTCCTTGTTTAGTCGAATCCGGGCCCGGTCCAGTTCACCGAGAATCACGCTCATCTGCATCTCAATGTCCTGTGAGAGATCCACTACAATTGCAATACAGTCTGTATTACGTGCCAGCGCAAGCGACTGCCGACCAATGGTCGAGTCGTAGTAGCCATCAAACATACCCGGCAGCTCAACCAGCTGAATATTGACATCTTGGAAGGCCAGCATCGCGGGTGTGGGCACCGGAGTTGCAAAGGGGTAGTCCGCCACAAGGAGCTCGGCGCTTGTGACAGAGTTGATCAACGACGACTTTCCGCTCTTAGTGAGTCCCACTAAGCATATCTGTCCTGCCCCCTCCTTCCTTATGACCCCCTCCTCGTTAGCCCCACCACTCCGCCTAGCCCGTTCCTGTTCTCTCTTCTTCTCAACCTCAGCTTTCAGTTTGGCCAGCTTTCGTCGGTAGTCCTTTATCATCCGTTCTGCGCCTTTGTGATTTGGCGCAAGTGCGAGTAGCTTTTGGAGTTCCACTATACGCTGCTCAAGGTCTTCCGTGTCTTCGTATATCTGCCTCTGCTTGTCAAACTCAGGGGTAACGTTGGTCGGCACCCGCCTCACCTTTTGGGCAGCTCAATGTACTTCTCTATCCCTTATCGCGTATTATGAAGCTTTCTTCAGGTCTCACCACGTCCGCTGCGTGATTCACTTCGAGTATGAATCTCTCTGCTGACGATGGTCGCCATATGGGTGTCGTATCAGTACGCGAGAGTACGGCTCTGTGAAGGTGCAGTACATCATAGACGAAGAGTCCAGTCCCGCTGCTGGGCACTGTGCCGCAGGGAGCTTCCTCTGTAGCTAGGTAGACTCCACTTGAAGCCCACTCATCGAGTATACTCTCGAGTCGAGTCCTACAGACCACTATTCCGTTGTCCATCATGGCCTTCGACTCGTCTTCGATGCTCATGAGCAATCTATTCGCCTTCATCAGGAAAAAGGAGATTGATCGTTCGTCAGGTGAGACCCGACGCAGAGTCTTTCCGTCAAAGACAGTAGCACGAGTCTCGTCGGAAGCCCCCTGGGTCAGAATCACCATCACGGACCTGCGCAGACCTCTTGACAAGAAGAGCCCGATGTTGACACACCTGCATGCTACAACAGTCTGCCAAGGGTTGAGCCCTCTCGCGACAGTATCACGACTGGTGGGAATCTCATCCAATGCAACCAGAAAGCCCCTCTTCTGCATATGCTTTTTCTCGAACAACACTACATGCCAGGCAGCCCCGGAATGCCCGCCATTCCTCTCCTTGCCCTTCTCTGCCTACCGAATGTCTTTATCATCTTCTTTACGTTCTCATACTGCTTTAGGAGCTCACGTACATCACTCTGCCGCGTTCCCGAGCCCTTGGCAATACGCTTGATTCTCGACGCCTTGATTATCTTCGGGTCATCCCTCTCATCCCGCGTCATCGAGTTGATGATGATCTCAAACTTCCTCAGGTTCTCCTCCTGCAACGCAGTCACATCCTCGGGAAGTTCGTACTTAAGACCAAGCATCTCCATGACCTTGCCGATGGGGCCCATCTTCTTGACTTGCTTGAGCTGCGCCATCATGTCTGTCAGAGTCAGCTTGCCCTTCATCATCCTCATGGCGGCGTCCTCATCGAGTTCGAGCTGGGCCTCCTTCACTTTCTCGATGAGTCCCTGAATGTCAGACATACCAAGCAGCCGACCCGCGAACTTCGTCGGATTGAACGGCTCAATGGCGTCCATTCCCTCTCCCAATCCAATGAACTTGATGGGGGCCTTGGTCGCCGCCACGGCTGACAGAGCTCCACCACCCTTTGCTCCTCCGTCCAGCTTGGTGACAATTATCGACCCGATGCTGGTTGCTGACCTGAATGTTGATGCCTGTGCACCAGCCTGCTGTCCCAATGTGCCGTCCACTACCAGAACTATCTCCTGCGGGTTGATTGCCTTGGCAATGTCCTGCATCTCTTTGATTAGTCCGGTCTCCTCCCGATGTCGCCCTGAAGTGTCAACCAGAATCAACTCGACGCCGGCTTTCCTAAGCTCCTCGACACCCCTCTTGGCCAGCTTCGCTGCATTCTGTTCTCTCTCATCTCCGAAGAAGGGAATGTTTGACCTCTCCGCAAGCTGTTTCAGTTGGCTGTATGCTCCGGGTCTGAAGTTGTCTGCGCATACTACTCCTGTCCTCACTCCGCGCTTCTGGTAGTACCGAGCGAGCTTCCCTATTGTAGTAGTCTTGCCCGACCCCTGGATACCCACCATCATGACCACATTTGCTTTTCCCGGGTTAATAGTGAGCGGGACTGGTTTCTCCCCAAGGTAATACGCCAGACTGTCCCAAACGACCCTCACGACATGCTCGCGTCTTGATATGCCACGAGGCAGGGTCTCATCCAGTGCCTGTTTCCGGACCCTCTCGGTTATCGCCATCACCAGAGCGACATCCACGTCCGCCACAAGGAGTGCACGCTGGATGTCTTTGACCAGCTCATTGACTACCTCCTCGTCGATGATGCTGGCTCCCAGTATTCTCTTCAATGCGGAGTTCAGTGCCTTACCTAGTCCTTCAAGGACCACCTTCTATCACCGCTCAACTGTTCCTCACCGGGCACACCATATCAACCTTCGCTTCGACACTCCTCCGACCATGTCCGCGGCCTGACTGACTGTTTCCGATGGGTCTCCGAAACGGCGTCTTGGTCACATTCGGTTCCCAAAGGTGAGCATCCCGCAACCTTATCGTGCGACCTACAGGGCTGTTGTGTAGCAGGGGAAGGTCTAAAACGTGGTTCTACGCCTCCGAGGTCGAGCTGATACGAATGGCATGTGAAGAGAAGAGCGGCAAGATTAGAATCGTCAAGATTCGCAATGGGACTGTCATCGATCACATTCGGGCAGGAATGGCTCTAGAGGTGCTTCAGATTCTAGGGATAACCGGCAAGGAGGGCCCTGTGGTGACCCTTGCCATGAACATCTCCAGCAATAGGATTGGCAGAAAGGACATCGTCAAGCTGGAGGACCACTTTCTTGAAGAACATGAGGTCGCAAGAATCGCCCTTGTGGCACCCGAAGCCACGATAAACCTAATCAGTGAGTTTCAGGTAGTGAAGAAGACCCGGGTACAGCTGCCGGACACGCTGACTGACATCGTGATCTGCCCGAATGCGAGATGTATAACCAATCAGGAGAGAGAGCCAGTGAAGCCAAGTTACCAAGTCGTTTCCCGCATGCCCATACGACTGAAATGCCTGTACTGCTGGAGTTTCATCGATGAGGATCACATTGTCCGCCAGTTCACAGAACACCATACCATCTAATGTTTGCCATTCCTCCTGCCATCTATTCCAAACGCTTTTTTAGCACCATCTCGGAGCAGGAGAAGCACGCATGAAACCTGCGCGGAGTGCGCCTATGGCCAACGAGAGAATTGCAGTGATTGGTGATCGCGACACGGTGACTGGTTTTCGTATGGTCGGTGTCAGAGATGTATCAACACCCAGCTCACCTGAAGAGACACGTCGCGCACTGCTGTCATTCTTTCGAGACCCCAATATGGGTCTGATAATAATCACGGAACGGCTGGCAGAAACCGTGAACGACACAATCCTAGAACTCGCGCAGTCACCGGTACCCGTAATTCTTCTGGTGCCCGACCGAAGGGGATCTACTGGGACACATGAAGCGGTCCTGCGAGAGCTGATTCGCCGAGCAGTTGGAATTGAGATAGGCATCTAGTCGTCGTGGTGATAATAGTGACTGAGAATGTTGGAAGAATCGTGAATATTGCTGGGCCTGTTGTGAAGTGTACTGGGCTGCCTGCAGTCCGTATGTATGAAGTGGTTCGTGTTGGAAATGAGAAACTGATTGGCGAAGTGATTGAAGTGGGCTGTGACGAGTTCACAGTTCAGGTCTATGAGGAGACCTCTGGTGTTTCTCCCGGTGAGCCTGTGGTTGCCACAGGTGGGCCACTCTCGGTTGAGCTGGGCCCGGGTCTTCTGGGGTCAATCTATGACGGCATCCAGAGACCACTACCAGACCTGAAATCACTCTCTGGTGACTTTATCACCCGTGGGCTAAATGTTGAAGGGCTGAACAAGGAGAAGAAGTGGCAGTTCAGACCAACCGTGGCGGTCAAGTCCAAGGTGAAACCCGGGGACGTGGTCGGGGAAGTTCCAGAGACAGGAATAATAACCTCGAAGATAATGGTCCCTGTGGGTATAGAAGGGGAAGTGGTGAGCATCGCTCCCCCGGGAGCGTACACTGTGGTTGAGCCTATCTGCAAGGTGAAGGACCGGCAAGGCGACATCCATGACGTGATCATGATGCAGCGAACTGCAGTCCGTGTAGGGCGCCCCTACAAGGAGCGTGTTCCGATGGACACGCCGCTAGTCACTGGACAACGCGTGATTGACACATTCATGCCTCAAGCAAAGGGTGGGACTGGAGCAATCCCCGGTGGCTTTGGCACTGGAAAGTGCGTTCTTGGGAACACCCCTGTCCTGCTCGCTAACGGTCTGACAGTCCCAATCGAACAACTATACAGGGAACATCTCTCGACTGGCATAGTGACTGAAGACAGCGAGGACGAAACGCTTGTCCAGTTGAGAACTCCTCTTCATGTCATCTCTTTTGATGGGACTGGATACTCTTCCCAAAAGGCTACTCATGTGTATAGAGGAACAACAAACCGTCTTGTACGGGTGGTGACCCATTCTGGAAGGTATGTTGTTGTCACGCCTGTACACAAGCTCTTCAGGTTTGACGGCTCTGCTATTGAGGAGGTAGAAGCAGGCCATCTGAGTGTTGGAGACCTCCTAGCTGTGCCTCGAAGACTGTCTCTCGAAGGAGAGGAAGTCCGCCTCGACGCATACGATGCGTTCCTGGACTATCGTGCTGCAGACCCCTCGGTCATTCAGTGGATGGCAGACACGATACAGGCCCTGAAGGCTACGATGACCACGAAAGAGATGGCCGAGTCACTCAACGTAAGTCATGATGTCCTCGCAGGATACAGCCAAGGACTCAACCCGCCAACGCTCAGATTCCTGGAACGCCTTGCAAGACTGGCTGGAGTCGACAGAGTGCCGGTACACAGCGTGAAACGGGGCAGTGGTTCCAAGCCGTTCCTAATCCCTCCAGCTGTCACTCCTGAGCTGGCAGAGTGGCTGGGCCTCTTCATAGCAGCTGGCCACTTCCAAGACGCTGAGCATAACATACGCTTCTCCAGTACCTCAGAGCGGACACTCAACCGGTTCGTCGAGCTGACACACCTCTTGTTCGGTCTCGAGGCTTCAATCATTCATGGCCCTCTCGACCACACGCCCTTCGCTGCAGTCAGGAGTTCAGGTCTCCGGGATCTTCTTCGTCATTTGGGTGTTTCCCGGACCGATAAGACGTATCGCGTTCGGATTCCTGTTTGCATCATGAAGTCCCCAGTCAGTATTGCAGTTCATTTCTTGGCTGGCTATTTCGCCGAGGGTGGGACAGTCTCCCGGCATGTACTGGGCATCTCCACAACAGGCATTGGCCTGCATACGGATGTGAGTTATCTCTTGACGCGTCTGGGGGTGCTCTACAAGTCACGGCGAAAGTCGGGTCGTGGAGTCCTCGAACTGGACCGTGCCAGTGCCATTCAGATTGCAGACGTCTTCTTGGAGCACGGCGTCTTCAGTCATGATAGAATTAACAAGCTGTACCAGTGTCTTGACTACTCCGCAGCCAGTCCCAGTGCGACCGACTTGACTCCCATCGCGCAGACAGTCTTGGCTTTCACTCACCCGCATGCAGAACACTCTGAGGAATGTCATGTCTTGGGACCGCATGAGCAACCACACGGCAACTACACTGAGTTGGAAGACTCCCTCTCTGTGTGTATCACCGGGCGGCCAATGGAATCTATCTGGGTGCGTGCTCTGGACACGGACCAGAGCGCAGGAGGAATACTTCGCAATGCGCCTGAACTGACTGAAGAGGTCTACTTCGACAGGGTGGTAAAGATAGAGTCCTATGACTCGAAACAACCCGTGTTTGACATCACTGTGGAGGGTTCTCACAACTTCGTGGGCGGACATCTTCCCTTCACTCTCCACAACACGGTCACCCTTCATCAGTTTGCCAAGTGGGCTGACGCACAGGTGGTTGTCTACGTCGGTTGTGGCGAACGTGGCAACGAGATGACCGAAGCGCTGGAGGAGTGGCCCCAGCTCAAGGACCCAAAGTCAGGACGCCCACTGATGGAACGTACAGTCCTGATAGCCAACACATCGAACATGCCTGTCGCAGCCCGAGAGGCATCAATCTATGTTGCTATCACCATTGCTGAGTACTTCAGAGACCAGGGCTTTGATGTTGCCCTAATGGCTGACTCCACATCGCGTTGGGCAGAGGCCCTCCGAGAGATATCCGGACGCCTAGGTCAGCTGCCTTCGGAGGAGGGCTATCCTGCCTATCTGGGCTCTCGTCTTGCTCAGTTCTACGAGCGGGGCGGTCGAATGAGAGTCTTGGGCTCTGACGAGCGCCTCGGTTCTGTCACTGTGTGTGGTGCAGTATCACCACCCGGTGGCGACTTCTCAGAGCCTGTTACCCAAGCAACACTGAGAATTGTCAAGGTCTTCTGGGCGCTGGACAAGGACCTAGCGGCGCGCAGGTTCTTCCCGGCAATCAACTCACTCACCAGCTACTCCCTCTACATGAACAACTTGGAGTCCTGGCATAGGAGAGAACTCGGAGAGGACTGGCCCGAACTGGTCAAGGAGGCCATGGCAATACTTCAGAAGGACCAAGAACTCAGGGAGATTGTCCAGCTAGTAGGTCCTGATGCATTGCCGGAGTCCGAACGTGCGACTCTCGAGGCGGCGCGTATGATCAAGGAGGACTTTCTGACACAGAGTGCAATCCATGAGATTGACACATTCTGTCCTATCAGGAAGACATACCGCATGCTCAGAGTCATAGTGACATTTGCGCGCAGGATGGCAGAGGCAGTCAAGGCAGGGGCACATGTTCGTAGGATTCTTGAGTTCAGTGTCTTGGACAACATTGCGCGAATGAAGATTGCACCTTGGGACAGTTTTGATAAGACCATGGATGCCATTGAGAAGAAGATGAACAGTGAATTTGACACGCTGACCAGAGAGATGGTTGAAGCGGGAACGGCACCCCCCTGAGATGAAGCGGGCTGTTTTCATCGTCTGGTTCAGCACAGGACTCTGATTGAAATGAGCAATAGAGATGCTCTTGCTGAACTCCACAGGGAGATTGAAGAATGTGTCAGGTGTCCGTTGTACCTGACCCGCAACCGAGCGGTCCCTGGAGAAGGTCCTATAGATGCGAAGATCATGCTTGTAGGAGAGGCGCCGGGTGCCGCTGAGGATGAGACAGGCCGTCCCTTTGTTGGGAGGTCTGGCATGCTACTGACCAGACTGTTGAAGGAGATTGGCATTGGCCGAGAAGATGTGTTCATCACGTCAGTCCTAAAGTCCCGACCGCCAAGGAATCGTGTGCCTAATCACTCTGAAATAGACGCGTGTATGCCTTATCTCATGCGACAGCTGGCCATAATCAATCCCCGAGTGGTCGTATTGCTGGGGGGAATAGCTGTTTCCTCTCTAATTGGACCATGGAAGATTTCAGAGGCCCATGGTCGCTTCTATGAGACTGAAGAACGACTCTTCTTCATTACATACCACCCCTCGGCGGTACTTCGCTCTCCTCAGCTCGTGGAAACAATGAGGGCCGACTTCCGACTACTCGCCAAGGAGCTCACATAGTCCCTTCAACTTCGTGGGAGATATATCCCATCAGCATCACTAACATCCGGACGAGAGATGCTCACCGACACAGTCCTGCTACTGCAGACACCGCCCCTTGAGAACCCTCTTCAGGGTTGGCTGGATGTAATGACCCTCGTACTCAACATCGGCTATGCACTGGCCACCAGAGGCTATCTTCTCCTCATACTCGTCGGATTCGCGCTGTACGTCACTGGCGTCAGCGATGTGCTTGCGAAAGTGATAGTTGGTGCTGGAATCTTCATCTACTTCTTTGGTCCATTTGTGATTGGGCAGGTGGTCGGATTCGTTGGAGTTGAGCCAGTCACCAGTGAAACCGCACGACTGATTTGGCAGTCTGTGATGGGCATGCCCGACGTGGACCTTGTCTACATGGTGTTGGTAGTGAGCGACCTAGTGGCATCTGTATGTGTCTTGGCAGGAGCGATTCTGTACTTCACGCCAAGCACCAATGACCTCCGGTCAAGAGGACAGTCACTGATTGTGAGGTCGCTGATGTTCGCTCCTGTGCTTGCATACCTGCATATCTTTCCCTGGTAGGTCCTTGCGGTCTTCAGGACAACTCTTAAATCGACGCCATCGTGGGTGTCCACAGCTGGTCCCAAATCGCACAGGCGGTGTCACGGATGCCGAACAAGTCCTCTATTACCTATCGCACAGTATCCGATGTGAGCGGTCCGCTTCTTGTTGTTGATAGCATCCATGAAGTGGCGTACAATGAAGTAGTGCGTATCCTGTCTCCTAGTGGCGAAATGCTGACCGGAACTGTGCTGGAAACAGGTCGTGGTCGAGCAGTAATCCAGGTGTTTGAGGGGACGAGTGGACTTGATACTGACAAGACTGCGGTGCGGTTCACCGGTGAAACACTGAAACTACCCGTTTCCACGGAGATTCTCGGTAGAGTGCTGGATGGCTCAGGCCGTCCTCTCGACAAAGGCCCTCCTCTGACAGCAGAGGACCATTGGGACATCTACGGCTCTCCAATCAACCCCTATGCGAGGCAGTACCCACGACAGCCAATCCAGACTGGTCTGTCTGTGATTGACGGTCTCAATACACTTGTCCGTGGCCAGAAACTCCCCATCTTCTCCGGATCCGGGCTGCCTCACAATCGAATCGCTGCGCAGATTGTCCGTCAGGCGAAGATTCCCGGCGAGGAGGGCGACTTCGCCATAGTGTTCGCTGCCATGGGTATCACTGCTACGGAGGCCCAGTACTTCATGAGTTCTTTCGAGGAGACCGGGGCTCTTGAGCACACCACTCTGTTCCTGAATCTTGCAGATGACCCGGCCATCGAGAGGATAATCACGCCCCGAGCAGCTCTGACTGCTGCAGAGTATCTTGCCTATGAGTCAGATATGCATGTGCTTGTGATTCTCACCGACATGACTAACTATGCTGAAGCGCTGAGGGAGATTAGCGCAGCAAGGTCGGAGGTGCCCGGTCGTAGAGGTTATCCTGGTTATCTCTACACGGACCTGAGCCTGATATACGAACGTGCAGGCAGAATCCATGGTCGTAAGGGCACGATAACTCAGATGCCCATTCTGTCGATGCCACAGGACGACATGACCCATCCGATTCCTGACCTGACCGGGTATATCACCGAGGGGCAATTGCCTCTCAGCAGGGCACTGCACAGGCGCGGCATATATCCTCCGATAGACCCCGGTCCGTCACTGAGCCGGCTGATGAAGGAGGGGATTGGAGAAGGAATGACGCGCTTTGACCACAAAGAGGTGCAAGCGCAGCTCTACTATGCCTACTCTGAGGGTCGCGACCTTCGTGATCTTGTAGCGGTTGTGGGTTCAGAGGCACTGACCGAGCGAGACCAGAAGTACCTGAAGTTTGCTGACCGATTCGAAGAGGAGTTCATCAACCAAGATGAGCATGAGGACCGGTCTTTCGAACAGACACTGGACATTGGATGGACGCTTCTGAGTGAATTCCCTGAGAGAGAGCTCAAGCGATGCGACCCCGAAACCATATCATGGGCAAAAGGGAAGGGCATCTATAGGTGTTAGCCTTGTTCCATTCTTTGCCGACTGGTCCAGTTTCACACGCGGTGACACACAGTCGCACCAGACCTCTACATCACTCATAGGGACGCTATGACCGTCTGCTTCAGAGGCACCTCACTGCAGTTTTGGGGCGCCTTCTACTCGAGGCCATATCTCAGATAATGGTCTGTTTCCTTCTTGGTGCCGAAGCTCCTCAGTCCCTCGCTCCTCAGTTGGGTCTTGATGCTCTTCGCCTCGGACGTGCTTATCTCACCGCGCTTCGCCAAATAGTCTACTATCTCCATTGCTTGGGAGATGGTGTCGCAACGACGTATGTAGTCCACAACATCCGGATAGAACGTCTTGTCTGCCGGTCGAGGTTCTTGTTCATTGTTCATCCTCTGACGAACCCCGCTGATTCTGTACTCCTTAGAAGTCCCTTCTCTCATCTCTCTGGTGAGTGCCGGGAATGCTCTACTGAATTCATCGTCATCGCTCACATCACATCACCATGTTCAGGGATCTCTAAGGACGCCTTCTGTTTATTACTCGATTTGTCGCCTTATAACCGTTCATTTTTGGTTGGACAGAGTTGGACATCCATGGGATGCCAACCTGGTCCGTCCAGGAGCGGCACTGGACATAGACAGGTTGCGAGCAGCATTGATGTCAGCGTGAGCGTGCGTGTGATATGACGGGCAGTAGAAGTACTCTCCGCCTCTCACCTCGTGTGTGGACTGGAGGCCGGACGTTCGAATGCCCCGCGCTCCACAGGCGTGACAGCTGCTCGACCCGTCTGTGACCGCCGGTTGTCCGCAGACACGTCAGGAGCCCGGCGGCCTCCCAGCGTCGGGTCGTCTTCGTACAGACACCGAGCACAGTGGCAGCATG